>JAEUQL010000127.1 GCA_016789295.1 Blastocatellia bacterium
TCACCATATTCTTCTTCACCCTCTGTGCTACTTTCCAGATTGCCCAAACTTCCACGTCCAACTTCTACCTTGGAACCTTGTGGGAAGGTAACTATTAAACTTTCTTCTTCTGTACGTGCCTCTTCTGCAGAGGAGATAGAGAATCTAGCCTCTTCAAGAAAAGTTACTTTCCATGACCTTGTTGGACGAATTGGTGAAACGGGAACTAATGGTGAGCTTATCGGGACTACAGGGCTATCCACAATCTTTGTATTTGCTATTACAGCATCAAGAAGTTGTGGCTGTTTCAAGTCAACAAAGAGTTTGCAGTTCCTTGGGTACTTGATCTTACTAACACTCAAAGTAACAAATGGCTCCACTGCTGTAATATGGCTAAACCTAAATGGTAGCTCTACTACACGCCCACGCGGTGCGTCTACAATGGTAATGTTCTTTTGAGCAAGGTTGTTGTTTTCCCAAGTATGTTGTCCTGCAGGAGCAGGGCCATCGTGTGGTGAAATTTCAACCAGTAGGCATGGGTGCCAGTTGGTTGCTGGTGGGATTATTGCCTTCTCCCAACGTACTTTGGAAATGACACTTCCACCTGCGGGAACAGATGCAATCCTCTCTACTCCTATTAGATAGGTTGCAGGTGTTGGAAACTGCGAACGAGGTCTCAAGTTTCCAGGCGTTCCTCCTGTAGAAGTTGTGGTGTTTGGTTTGTAATCATAAGGATAGCGAAACTCTGTCCCAGCAAAAGTTGTGATATAGAAGCGTACCCAACATGGCAGCGATGCCGTTGTCCCACGATTTCTAACACGTGCGTGTACAAAATTATCTTGGCCACGCATTGTGTTCTGATGTGCGGTTCCACCGTCGTTGTTGTTGCGTACCCAAATATCTGGACTATCCCAGAATCCCCAAGCAGGTTGCGGTACGGTTCCTGTGTCACCCGCCGTGTCTCGTATGTATAGATCACGAGTTGAGCCTGTTTGAGCTAGTTGTACAGCTCGTTGTGCATTGACTCGGCCATAACCATAGTGATTATTTCTGGTTCCTGGAGGCCGTCCTGCAGGTGCTGGCGTGTAGGGATGAGCTACTGCGTCTATCTTGTCAGCAGAATCGAGCAGTACCTGTCTAACTTCTTCCCAAGAAAGGTTAGGATTGACAGAGAGTACTAAACAAGCTACTCCAGCAGTTAGTGGTGTAGCATAGGAAGTCCCTGTCTTTACGGCTGAAGTATTTGCATCTGTTACCACCCCAGAAGCATTACGTGCACAATTTGTAATGGTCAGTACAGAACGTCCTGGTGCAGACAGATCCAGTTCTGGGCCTGTGGCTGCACCATCATAAAGGTCTCTATTGTTTGTACGGCTTACAGCAATGCTTCGCTCATAAGCCGAAACTTGGTCGATACTTATAGGATTCGGGCTGTTGTCTACGGCTTGGGTGTAGACACAACCCCGGCCATTGCGTCCATAAGTAGTTGCATAATCAATAGCATCGCGTAGGCCGTCTGTCATAGGCCAAGCACCTACAGGTCCCAAACTGCACGTGATCACATCAGCACCATTGTCGGCTGCATATTGAAACCCTTTAGCCATAATTATTTGAGCCATAGTGTCACCAGCTTTTATAGGAATCAGCTTACAGTTGGGTGCACTTCCTACACCTACAACACCGTTATTAGCTCTTGCTACCGCCATTCCAGCTACTTCTGTTCCGTGTGCCCCACCTAAAGGATCACTGTCGGGTGGTGTCACCATAAGATCTATAGGAGCAACTACCTTTCCCGGCGCATTCAGATCGTTGTGTGCAATGTCAACACCACCATCAACGACTGCCAGCTTGATTGCTGTGCTACCCATAGTTGTTGTCCAAGCAAGTGTAGTTCTAACATCTGCCCCTACTGTTCCGGCTACTCCACCGGCTACTTGCCCAACGTTGTCGTGATGCCATTGTTGAGCAAACATTGGATCAGTCGGATGTACGCCATGTCTAACATTTTCCATAGCAGCAGCTTCAACTCTATATCCAACATGCTCAATCCAGTTTGGATAGGCATACAGAGCTTTTCCCTGCTCCACAACTTCATTTGCTATCTCTAAAGCATCTTTCTCTATTTCAGGCTTTACCTTCAAAATAAAAGCATTCTCACTAAAGCCAAGAGGTTCTATCGTCTCAAGACCATACTTTTCTTTGATGCTTTCGATATCACCACTAGTCATTTCTGGTGAAAATTTAACTACCAATTCATCAGTAAGTACTAGAGCTTTACCGAAATCATTGACATAAACATCTCCTAACTTTGCTGTGTCGAGTTCTGTTCGCAGATTATTTGCCAGCGATCTAGTGTCTGAATCACGACTTGCAACTCGATAAATTCGCAAACTTCCTTCTTGCATCTCTTTGAACTCATCACTGGGTTCTAAATCGATACTGCGCGACGTTGAAAAAGTCTCTATTCTGTCTTTGGGAGTGCGTGAGTGAAAGTTTACTGCAATCAAGTCATCGCGTTTGGAGACATTAACTCGTTGACCTTGCACATAGTAGTAGTTTTTCTTTGCCATGGTTATCACCTCCATCAAATGAGTCTATAAAATTACAGACCCGAATGTCTCTTGTTTAAGTAATAAAAAGAGTTAAGGTAGATACCACTTGATATCTTACAACTAACAAAAATACAAACAACAAAGCATAAAAGATTACCGCCGGTTCTAAGGTTAGAAGCTACTAAAGATAATATCTTAAAATACAACTATCAGATGATATATTAAAAGCCCCATATTTCATCAATACTTCAATAAAACAACAGTTTTATTTAGCAAGCTAAAAGTCTGCTTTTTCTAACTGCAAATATCCAATTTTTTCCTACTGCTATTCTACTCTTATCCTGACAGAACTGAAAACAACAGTTACCCATAATTACCGGAAAAACTGGAAGCTTTAGATAGGAGACTATTTTCTAATAGTTTGAAGACTCATCCTAACAGGAAATTATTAGTGCTTTGATAGAAATAAACCTGTATTTGTAATCCATAATATTGGCCTGGCCAGTAGTAAGCTTCTTGTAAAAATCCGTGCCTACTAAACTCGGCAAAATTGCTGCTCAAAGGCTATATTTGCAAGAAGTAGGTTTCATCCTGTGGAACTACCTCTCTACTTGCTCGTTTAGGTGGAGTAGAAAACCTCTTTTATTGACATCATATTTTGGGCAAAGCTATAGTCAAAAAGCATATGGTCTAGTTTGTAGGAGCAAAAAATGGTACGTATCATCACGCAAATAACTACATGTCTACTTCTGATGCTATTTCTTATAACTCTTCCCTGTTACGCAACTGGTAGTGGAGACTTCTTTCCACTTGAAGAGATAAAACCTGGTCTAAAAGGTGTTGGCAAAACCATCTTTCAAGGAAACAAGACAGAAGAGTTTGGAGTAGAGATTCTTGGAGTGCTGCGTGGCACACCAAGTCCAAGACGCTCTTTAATAATTGTCAAACTGAGTGGCCCTCTTGCCGAGCGAACTGGCGTCTTTGCTGGGATGAGTGGCAGCCCTGTATTCATAGATGGGAAGCTTGTTGGTGCTATTGCTTATGCTTTTCCCTTCTCAAAAGAGCCAATAGGGGCAATCACTCCTATTCAAGATACCTTTTCTGTACTTGATTCAAGAGATGCACAATCAGAAGATCGCGACTCTTCAAGTGTTGGCATCTCATTTAGTCAACTGGTTGCAGCAAGTACAAGCAAAGACCTTTCTTCTGCTTTACAACCTTCTGCAGGTGTTAAACCAGTTCAGATAGGTTCACAAGCAGCAGCTATTCCTGGTCTTGCTCCTTACATTGGTCAATCGCTTATTCCAATAGCTACACCTCTGGTCTTTTCTGGTGTCGAACAAGAGACAATCAACTATTTCAGTGGCTATTTCCAAGCAATGGGCTTGCAACCCGTTGCAGCAGTAGGCGGAGGCTCATCGAGCGGCCCTGTCAGCAGCTACACCCCCGACACTCTCACCCCTGGAAAGACTATAGCTCTTGAACTAGTTCGTGGTGACCTCAACCTCTCTTTTATTGGCACTGTTACTTGGCGCGATGGAGAGAAAGTCTATGCCTTTGGACACCCAGCTTTTCCTCCTGGTGGTATGGGGACTGGCAAGATACCAATGTCAGAAGCTGAAGTTGTCACAGTGATACCAAGCGTCTACAACTCCTTCAAAATGGGAACTCCCAAAACTCTCGTTGGAGCCATTACACAAGACCGCTCAACAGGAATCTATGGGAAGTTGGGTGAGACACCAAAGATGATCCCTCTCAAAGTTGCTGTTACCAACAGTCAGGGTAAAGTACAAAACTACAAAATGGAACTGATCTCAGACAATAACCTAACTCCTCTACTGATGCAGATCTCTACTCTGAATGCAATAGTTGCTACAGAAAGAAGCTTTGGAGATTTGACACTAGACCTTGTAGGAAAAATAAAAGTTAAAGGACAAACAGACATAAATTTCAGCAACAGATTTTCTGCAGCAAATGCTTTCATCTCTGCTGTTATCTATTCTGGATACCCAATGTCAGCACTCTACGGTAGTGGTTTTGATTTTGAAGTTGAAGGAGTTGACATAGAGCTTAAATCGGCAGACCGTAAAGCTACAGGAACACTTATTGGAATGTCTTTGAGCAAAACCGAAGTAAAACGAGGTGAGACATTTACTTTACAAGCATTTGCTAGAAATGAACGAGGTGAGATCTACACCGAGAAAGTTCCAGTCACTATCCCCAATGATGCACCTTTTGGCAAATTAACACTGACACTTGGCGATGGTGGTGTTATGGCCGGGATAGATCGTCGTGCAATGGTTGACTCAAATCCAAAAGATCTTTCATCCCTAGTCAAAGCAATGAACAGAATTCCAAAGACAGACCGGATGTATGTAAAGCTCTATCACTCCGATTCTGGCCTAATAATTAAAAACCAAGAACTTCCAAGTCTTCCACCATCAATGCTAGCTGCCATAGATTCAGCACGTTCAACAGGTGGGTACATGCCGCTACCAACAGCCACAGTACTTGACCAGGAACTTCCTCCAGCAAAGTTTTTGATCAATGGCCAGCAGACAATCACTATTAAAGTGATACCTTAATCCCTAAAAAATATAGAGCAGCAATGCTCTATATTCTTCTCAAATCCGTTAAAGAACAAGTGAGGGTTCAACATTGAGACTGAAGCGACTGATATTGATTCTATGCTCTCTTCTTATTGCTACTACAAACATCAAAGCTGCAGGTGGTGTCACCTTTTGGGAAATAAGCAAGCTGACAGATACAGAAAGAGGAGATGCAAAAGGGATCTCTGTATCTGAAACAGGAATTATCAAATTAGCACCTTCATTTACTGAAATCTTCAACACCGACCAGCCTCTTATCTTTTCGACTACTACAGACAGATCAGGAAACATATACCTTGGAACTGGACACGATGGTCGTATCTACAAAATTGATAGCACTGGCAAAGGCTCGCTCTTTTATGACAGTGCAGAACTTGATGTAACAGCACTGGCAACAGATTCAGCAGGAAATCTTTATGCTGCTACTTCTCCCGATGGCAAAGTCTACCGCATTAACCAAAAAGGAGAAGCTAATACCTTTTTTGATCCAGAAGATAAATACATCTGGTCCTTGGCTTTTGATAACACTGGTAACCTCTATGTAGGAACAGGAGACAAAGGTATACTTTACCGTGTAGACAAGCAAGGAAAAGGAGAAGTTTACCTTAAAACAAACGAAAAGCATATCATTTCTCTTGCTTATAATGGTGGTGACAGTCTGATAGCAGGAACAGATCCAGGCGGACTAGTCTTGAAAATTTCACTCGGAGGCAAAGAAGGAAAAGTTTTTGCACTACTCGATAGCCCGCTTCGTGAAATCCATCAACTAATTTTTGGCTCCGATGGCTCTATTTATGCACTTGCAGTGAGTGCTCAAGCAAGTACAGACAGCAGCAAATCAACTTCTTCTAGCAGTAGCACTACTTCTTCATCGAGTGATGGCAGCGTCACAATTGTGGCAACCTTTGATGATGATGAAGACTCAACACCAGCAGCTACACCAGCCGTTCAGAGCACCAGTGTAAGCGGTGCCAAGAGCATAGTACACAGAATATATCCAGACGGAACAAGTGAAGCTGTATGGAATAGCCGTGATAGTATAGCTTTTGCTATTTTGTTAGACAAAAACAATCAGATCCTTATCGGGACAGCCACAAAGGGTCGTATATATTCTGTAGAGCAGAAAAGTCGTACAACAACCCTACTTCTACAATCAACTGAAGAACAGACATCCAACCTACTTTCTGTTGGAAATAATTTCTATGCTACTTCAAACAACAGCGGCAAGCTTTTTCGCATAGGTACAGAACCTGTAAAAGAAGGCTTCTACACCTCTCCTGTGCAAGACACAAAGTTTTCGGCTGTTTGGGGAAGAATCTCTTGGCGTGGAACTGGAGCAGTAGAGCTACAAACCAGAACCGGCAATACTGAATCTCCAGATGAAACGTGGAGCGATTGGTCAGAAGCTTACACAACAGCCGAAGGGCAGCAGGTGAAAAGTCCTGCAGCACGTTTCATACAATGGCGTGCAAGACTGCAAAATACAGCAACACTGAGTGCTGTCAAGTTGGCTTACCTAGCACGAAATGTAGCCCCACAGGTCAACCAAGTCACTATCCTTCAGGCTGGAATTGGGCTGCAAGAGATTCCTCAGCAACCTGTCGATCCTGGTATCCTTTCGGCTGGTTTTGATCCAGTAATATTTGGTATTCCAACAAATCTACAACCCAGAAAAGTATTTCAGAAAGGCGCACGCTCTATTCAATGGCAAGCCGAAGACCGCAATGCAGATCCACTGCTCTATTCTATCGATTACAGACTCGTGGGTGAGCAGCAGTGGCGACTGCTTGTCAAAGACCTTAAAAATAACTACTTCACACTTGATGCTGATGCACTTCCAGATGGAAGCTATCAGTTTCGTATCACTGCATCCGATCTACAGGTAAATCCCCTTGATAGAACACTTACTGGTGAACTTATAAGTGATGTAGTAGAGATAGATAACAGCCCACCAAATATAGAAGCAGGACAAGCAGATGTCAAAGGTCGCAACGTAGAAATAGTCTTTGCAGTCAAAGATAACTTGAGCATCCTTAAACGTGCCGAGTACAGCATCAATGGCAACACTTGGCAGACCATCTTTCCAGAAGATGCAATAGCCGACTCGCGCTCTGAAAGTTACAGGCTGAAACTTGAACTTGCTCCAGGAGATTACAACATTGCTTTCCGCTGCTATGACGACAGTGCAAATGCAGCAAGCACAAAAGTTTTGGTCAAAGTAAAATAATCCTCTTTGTAAAATAGACTTCTTGCAGAAACAGCCACTGATTTTGCAAGAAGTCTATTGCCACCTAGTACCTCCAGTTTTGAAGAAAGTGTTTTTTCACATCTTCCCATTTATATCAGTCTCTCAACTAGTGTATGGAAAATAGATAGTCTACTTAATGGCCAAAATTGTGTACAGAAACATAATTTCTTGATGAGGAAGCAGAAAAACTTGTTGCAGTAACAGAATTTGTAACTGAAGTTGTGGATTTTATTCTCTATGTAAAGTTTTGACGATTATTTTTGAGAAAAAGAGACTGTTTTAGGTAAACCAGGTGCAGGCTCTCTATTTAATAGAATGCTGACAGGTTTTGATACAAGAGAGGTTACAAAAAGAGAAAGATTGAAACTATCTCTTGCTGCTTTGATAATCAAATTCACAAAGTACTATCTTTTTTTTGCAGCCTGTTTCTAGAGATTAGGTAACTAATAGATTACTAAAGGTATACCAATGAACCTGATAACATAGTTTTTAACTAAGCAAATATTATCTGCACAAAATACAAACAAAGTTGTAGTAGTTCTGTAATAAAGGTGGAAGAGAGAGATAGAAAAAGTTTGCATTTCCAATAGTGCTAAATTACCATCTGCTAGGGATCTTTTGAGTTTTAATAATCAAATCTTCCTAAAAAAGGAGGAGGAATGTTTAAGCAAAAGAGCATGACTATTATTTGCGTATTCTTGGTACTCTTGATTGCTTCATGGTCTTTCACGGCAATAGCTATGTCCCAGAATCGTGTTAGTCGATCTTTGGAGAAAAAAGACTTTAAGAATGAGCCAGTTGAAATTGGTCACATCTCTAGCAAAAGCAAACATGTAAAATTCAATCAGGAGTTTTTCGAGGATGATGACTGGTTAAATGGGCTTGCCGTTGAGGTCAAAAATGTTTCTGGCAAGTCCATTGTCTGTTTTGAGGTCTATATAGAAATACCAGAAGGTGTAGTTGATAAACAAAAGTATCCAATCGTGATTCCTTTGAAGTATGGCTACTATCCGGAGGTGGAAAACCCCTACCCACCAGTTCCCAAGCTTCAGAATGGTGACAGCATGACGTTGACCGTGCCTTATGAAGAGTACAGCCGACTTGTGCATTTTATGGAAGGTGAAATGTCTAAGATCAAGAAAGCGAAGGTTTATATCTATAATGTCTACTTCGATGACGGCACAGCTTGGCAAGGTGGGTTCAAGTTGAAGCCTGGCAAGAATCCAGGCGAGTGGGAGCCTGACCGGGATGCTGATAAAACCGAATCTTCCAAGCTACCCAAGCCACCAAAGACAGTGCTGGATGTATCAGACATGAGGAGGGTTGCTTATGTGGCAGGCACAACAATCGCACTGGATGTTTGTAAATATACCCATGCCGGGCAGAAAATAATTGAGTGCTGTGGGGCGTTAGTTCCTGATGTCCAATTTATTCCTGATCCAGCTTACGGCAATTCTAATACGCAGACCATCACACGGCTTTGTGGTGCTCTCTATGGTTACAGCATCTGTTACTATCATCTGCTAAATCCTTGTACTGCACCTGACCCACCTCAGTACTAAACAAGTACTCAGTAAATATTTCCACGTTCGAAAGAATGTGGAAATGTTTTAGATCTTGTTTCAGGTACATCCTTTTTAGCTGGTAGTGAAGCCTATGCTGGAAGTTTAGTAACTTATAGTCAAGCCAAGAATACTCGTTTTGCACTAGGACTAGAGACTGCCGTAGATGATATGGGAAAGAGATTTGCCAGAAAGGCCAAGAA
>JAEUQL010000128.1:0-3281 GCA_016789295.1 Blastocatellia bacterium
GTTCCTTTAGATATTAGGCGTGTTGTTTCAGCGTCAACCTAAGGAATCCCCGTTTTTCAAAACGGGGAGGATGTCAATGAGAAATATTGCTCTTTCAAGGCAATTCTACTGCCTTTAGTGGTCTGTAAATTGGTCGTTTCAAGCAACTCTGATATACTTGACCCAATGCTGAGGCAGGTTGGGTGATCGCTGTCCTGCAGTCTTGGGTTTTAACACCTTCGGCTGCTAGAGAGAGGAAAGTCTGAACACCATAGAGCGGTGAACTGGTTAACGGCCAGGCGGGGTAACTCGACGACAAGTGCAACAGAGAACAGACCAGCCGATGGCAGAAAGAGTAAGCTCTTTCTGATCAGGTGATGGGTGAAACGGTGGGGGGCAGAAGCTCTTAATGTAAAAGCCCACCAGCAGGTGTGGTAACACATCTGGCTAGGCAAACTCTTCACGGTGCAAGACCAAATAGGGAGGCGTTATAAGGCGGCTCGTCTTAGTCTTTCTGTGACAAACAGAGAACACGACCTCCGGGTAGGTTGCTTGAGCGATGCGGTAACGTATCGCCTAGATGAATGATCACTACTCTATCTGCTGGCTTACCAACAGATAGAGCACAGAATTCGGCTTACAGACCTACCTCAGCAGAAAAACTTCAAACTCAAATTTCTGGAAAGTTTATGAATAAGAAAAACAGCAAGAACATTCCTTCTACTGGAAAGGCAGTACCAGCCGAAACTCTATCAAAACAGAATGCTAACACTTCAAGTAATGCAAATGCCTTTTTAGTATTGGTTGCAGGGCTAATACTTGGGTCTATAGTAGGTTTTGTAGCAACAAACCAGATAAATGAAGCCAATTCACCAAACAGTGCAAAATCCGGAGGCAAAGCAGGCCCCGTAAAAGGTGATGAGCAACTTCCATCAGGACACCCTGACATTTCAAAAGAAGATATTGAGAAGAACGTCCAAGCTGCACTAGCCTTCGGCCAAGAAAATCAAGACTACGATTCACAAATGAAAGTAGGGATGTATTTATACCTTGAAGCTCAACGGCTTGACCAAGCAAAAGCTTTTTTAGTCAAAGCACAAGAACTCAAGCCTGATGAATATGAGCCAATAGTACAGCTTGGCAACCTAGCGTTTGATACAGCACAAGAAAAGAATAAGCCAGAGTTGATGGTAGAAGCAGCATCTTGGTATGAAAAAGCTCTGAAGGTGAAACCTGAAGATATAAATGTCAGAACCGACTACGGAATTACTTTCATGCTTCGTCAACCTCCTCAATACGACAAAGCTCTTGAGCAGTATGATGCCGTACTAGAAAAAGAGCCAAAACATGCACCTACACTGTTTAACAAAGCGCGTGCCTTGATGGGTAAGAAAGACTTCACTGCGGCTGAAGAGATCTACGCAAAGCTAAAAGAGGTTAGCCCACAACCAGAACTTGTTACAGCTCTTCGTACCGAACTAGACAAAGCACAAGGCAAAGAGAGTAGTGTTGATGGTGGACAGCAAAAGATCCCTACTCACTAATTGAGATCATCCCCGTTTTGAAAAACGGGGATTGCTTAGATCCTGAAACAGTACACCTAATATCGAAATCAGTTCTCAGTTGAGAAGGCTCACCTTTCAATAGCTAAAGCCTGCCCTCTGTTCCGACCCACAAGAACCCATCGCGTGGTATGAACAGCTCAAGGAAACAGAAACCCAGTGTCGTCGCGGGTGGTCACGCCCATCTCGACAAGGGTTTCCAGTGACTCCAGCATCAACTCGAAAAGGACACCCAACCGTTCTGGGTCCTTCAAAATGCCAATTTCCAGATAGTGAACCTTCGATACGCCGGGCGGCAGGCGGTCGCCGAGGATTTCGGACGCACGTGCCTCGAACCGTAGGAATTGAACTGGATGCAACCGATCCCGGATTCGGTAGTTGCGAAAAAAGCGAATAACCTGCTCTGGGTTTGGCCCCTGAATGATGTACTGCTCATCGAATTCCGACCGTTTTCGTCGGGCTTCTTCAAGATCGAGGTAAGAATCGGTGCCAAACATCAGTTCGTGCGGCCCGAAATCGGGGTGGCCGACCTCGATGTCCTGCATTCCGAGCGCAATCCCCAGATTGCTGAACGGCGACTTGGGATACAAATTGAAGGCAAACCCGCTTTCATTGAAGAATGCCGACCGAAACCGGGTCAGGGTCATCTTGTCGATATGGGCAACATCCACCACAACAGGCCAGGCACCCATTTGAACAGACATTCGGGGATACAGTTGAGATTTCAACACAGCAGGCGGAAAATAGGTTCCACCACGGGATTGCGCGACCGCCTTCCAAACCTCCTCGACCGTCGAGCCGATCAGTTTTTTCAGGAAATTCACTTTTTACCTCCCTGTCGCGAACCGATGCTGCTCTCTTTTGCTTTTCCACCCATCGCTTAATTACTTAAAGCAATCTGTCACCAACACTAACAGCAAAATATATGACCTTTCCAAAGTCAATTTTTGAGTGTGGCAAACTGGCAATCTCCTTTGAAACTCTTAATCACCAAGGACTTCTACCTAACTACTGATAAAATCTTGGCTACTTTTGTAGCCAAGATTTTGAATCTATTTTCTGCGAATATATCTTGAGCTTTCAGCCAATGTTCTTGCCCTTGGAAGTTCTTCTATAGCCTTCAAAGTCTGATCATCACCTTCTAAGAAGACCTGATTTGCTACCTCTGAACCATAAGCAGCAGTCACTACCTCTTCACGTATGCGGCGTTTGATATATTCTGCATGCTCGGTCAGTTGAGCATCAGTAAATTTGTACTTATCTGTGGACTGCACAAAGAGCTTGAAAGCAGCTATTACTTTGTCTGTTATGACAAACTCGTCTTCACGAAGTTTGTGACCATAAGAGGTGCGGACTACCTTAAACTGTGGAAAGCCTTGTAGCTGGCCACTTGTCAACTGACGAGCAAACTCAAATGTAGCCTCAAACATGCGTGAACGTGTAGCATTGGCTTCAAGAGGTTTGACTTCAACGTCTGGCTTGATGCCTCCACCACTGTAAACGCTGCGTCCTGTGTCTGTCTGGTGAGCTTTCCCTTGTGGACTGGTTGTGTCAGAGTTCTTTCTGAAATGATTTGTGTAGTACTCATAGAAAGATAGACCGGAGTAGTCTCTTTGAATCAAGCGGCCACTTGGTGTGTAGTATTTAGCTGTTGTAAGAGTCAATCCAGAGCCATAAGGAAGGTGGAATACAGTCTGTACCAACCCCTTGCCAAAACTTGTCTCTCCTACTACTAAACCT
>JAEUQL010000128.1:3291-9134 GCA_016789295.1 Blastocatellia bacterium
CGGTTGACAAGTACTACCAATGGCATATCTTCAGGAGAGATATTTGTAGCTTCATGAGTGCGCGATTCAAACTTGTCTTCACGACCTCGAATAGAGACTATGGTTTGACCTCTCTGCAAAAATACATTCGCAACCTTGATCGCCTGAGATAGAAGTCCTCCAGGATTGTTACGAACATCAAGTATCAAGCCCTTCATTCCTTGTGCTTTAAGAATGTCGAGAGCTTGCACCAGTTCATCCTCTGTTGTGTGGTTAAAACCACCTACAAGAGCTATGTAACCTATCCCTGGTCGGATCATGTAAGCATTGCGAATCGAAGGAAGAGGCACAGCATCACGAACTATTTTGAAAGAGAGAGTTTTTGGTACACCAGCTCTTTCTACCTCGATCTCTACAGCTTCACCCTTTGGGCCACGGACGTGTTCTAAAACCTCTTGTGTAGACCATTCTGTAGCATCTTTTCCATCAACTTTTACGATTGCATCACCATAACGAAGCCCCGCTTTATCGGCTGGAGTGTTCTTGATAGTTGCTAAGATGTAGACTCTCTCACTTCGTCTGTTTATGGTCACGCCTATGCCATAGAACTGGCTGTGTTGCTCACTTTGCAATTCCTGAAACTCTTTACTATCAAAATAGTTCGAGTGTGGATCGAGACTACGCAACATCCCTTGTATAGAGGTTTTGGTAAGCTGGTCGTGTTCTATTTTATCTACATAACGAGCTTCAATTATACTTACGGCTTCATTAAAGCTATTTTCAATATCTACTGTGCGGGTCTTTTCGTTCTCAGCAGGAGTAGTTGCTTGAACTTTCTTGCCAATTATGCCCCCAGTTAGGGTAGCAGAAAAGAGAACACAAAGAATTAGAGCAGGAAAGAGAAGCTTATTTTTCATTACTTACACCTTACTTAAATTCTACCAACCTTAAGAGTAAAGCCTATTTTTGTTATGGTTTAATGCTAGTCTGGTACGAGTCCGTTTTTGAAAGATAGCACAGTTTCGACAGCAAGAAGAAGAGCAAAATTTCTTTTGCACCCGTTAGGTGCTATAATGCTCAACTTCTTTAAGACGCAGTTGTTTAAGATGCTGATTTCAAAACCAATTAAATAGTAAAGACGAGGTAGCAAGGTGAGTATCAAATCTGATAAGTGGATAAGAGAGATGTGTAAAAATGCAGAACTGATCACACCCTTTGAGTCTACTCTACTGCGACATGTAGAAGAGAGAAAGATTATTAGTTGTGGGTTGTCAAGTTACGGCTATGACTGCAGACTTGCACGAGATGAGTTTAAGGTCTTCTCTCCTGTTCAAGGAACAGAGATCAACCCAAAGAAGTTTGACGCTAAAAGCTTGCTCGACATTCCACTCAGACAAGACGAAGACGGTTCACTCTACTGGCTTCTTCCACCTCACTCATACGCACTAGGTGTGACCATAGAAAGATTCAACATTCCTCGAAACGTGACAGCTATAGCTATAGGAAAATCGACCTATGCAAGATGTGGAATTATTGTCAACACCACTCCTCTTGAAGCAGCTTGGCGAGGAAGATTAGTAGTAGAAATATACAATGCAGCAAATCTTCCTGTTAGGCTTTTTGCAGAAGAAGGTTTTGTACAGATACTTTTCTTCGAATCGAATGAAGACTGTACTACCTCCTATGGTGATAGAGCTGGGAAGTACCAAGACCAGAGTGGACTAACAACAGCTAAACTCTAGTAACTCTTAGATATAGCAACTTGTACAAGCATCTTGGAAAATGATATGAACAGCCTTAACATTTGGTGGGAAGGTTTTGTTGAATGGCTAAAGCGAGAAGAGAATGGGCTTTTTCTATTTCTTCTGGCACTGCACTTTCTACCCCTTTGGTCGCTACCCTACTTCTCTACCTGTGATGGTCCCGCACATATCTATAATGCACAGATAATGCTCGACTACTTTAAGTCAGAAAACCTCACCGTTTTTGAGAAGTTTTACTCCTTTAACAACAATATTGGAGCAAACTGGCTTGGACATATACTGCTTTCTCTTCTACTTGCAATTTTTCCACCTTTTATAGCAGAGAAAGTACTCATTTCTGGCTATCTTTTACTTCTGCCTCTTTCTGTACGCTATGCTTGTAAAGCAATAAATCCAGAATCAAAAGTTGCGGTTCTACTTATATTTCCAATAGTGTACAACAGTACAATCTATTTTGGCTTTTACTACTTTTGTTACAGCATAGGACTATTTTTTTTAGTTTTTGGTTATTGGATAAAGTACCAAAACAGTTTAAGTTTAAGTTCAAGACACGTTACATTGCTGTTAATTCTGGTTCTTCTACTTTATCTCTCCCATCCATTCTCATTTACTATGGCAGCTCTGCTCATCGGATTTCACTTTTCTTTTAATCTTATAGCAGATCTAGTAAAAGAAATTCGTACAGGTAGAAGGTGGGAAAATCTGTTAACTGAAAGGCTGAAGAGCCAATTCTTGCCTTTAACAATTGCATTTCTACCCACAACTCTTTTAATGCTCTCTTGGGCAATCACAAGTCCAACAACAAATGATAGACGTCCACAAAACTGGCAGATACAGAAGCTATATATCTGGATAATAGAGTCTATATCCATCTATTACCCAAACAGTTTACCCGCAAAAACATCATCTGCGGCATTTCTTATTCTGTTGGCATTACTAACTATTTATTGCATTTTTTCTAGAAACTCTGTAACGGATAAATCTGAGAAAAATCATCTTTTTTGGATACCTATTCTGCTATTTATCCCAATAGTTGGCCTGGTCTTACCAGCTCTTCTTCCTGCATATTTATTGACACTAGATAATCTCAGTGCCATATACCTTTTTACTTCAGAGAGGTGTTGTCTATATGTTTTACTGACAGCTATTCTCTGGATTGCGGTAGGCAAGTTTCACAAAAAGGTTCTATTAGCTACAAAGATTGCTATAACTTCTATTTCGTTAGTGCTTTTAGTAATGCAGATTTTAACTCACTACAGACTCCAAAGTTATGTAGAAGAGATCTTATCCTACAAGGCTGTAGTTGCAGAAAAGGCTACAGTATTGCCGCTTTTTCTTCATTATGGAGCACTTCCAAAGGGAGGCTATGACATACTTCCTCCGCCAGTCCTTCTTCACACTCCTGCATATGTTGCAACTGAAAAAGAGCTTGTAAATCTCGGTAACTATGAAGCACACACTGGAGCATTTCCAATCAACTTTCAACAAACAGTGAACCCGTTTATTTATATTGGTGGAGCAATTAACTCTTTGTCGGCTGCAATAGATATTCTCTCTTATAGAGATAAAACAGGAATAGATGTAGACTATGTAGTCGTCTACACTGTACCAGGTCATAAATTTAATGAAGCATCGATAATTAGTTTATATGCACAGTTAGAAGTTGGTTATGAACTCATCTACACTTCACCAGAAAGAGGGTTCATTGAAGTCTACAGAAAAAAGAGAAAGTAATATTGTTATCTAAGATGGAAGCTATCAAGAAAAGATATCTTAAGGAAGCAGCATTTACAGTTGTTGGAACTATCCCCACTGTTCTGCTCTTTCTGTTGCTTTACAGCCAAAAGCCAGCCTTCATATGGCAAGATGACTATCAGTCTGTACTGCTAGCGGGAATGATCGATGCAGCAAGAAGTTGGATGTCTGGAGAAATTCCACTCATCAGCCCATATTCTTGGAATGGAGGTGCTCTTGCAGGTGAGTATCAGTATGGAGTCTTTTCTATATTTATATGCCTAACTACTATCACAGCACTTATACTAAATCTTTCTTTAACACAAACAGCTCTATTTATCTCTCTAACACATCTGATAGTACTTGCTGCAGGAGTCTTTAGACTTGCACGAAGTAGAAACTTACCAATCCATCTTGCAACATTTGCTGCAATGATAGCTTCTCTGAGTGGATGGATTCTCTTGAAAGGAGCTATTAACTGGGTTTCTGCATTGACAAGCTTTGCTTGGGTAGGCTGGGCTTGGTGGATGCTAGAAAAATCCGTTGGAAAAGATCGTCAAAATTATCATTTCATTATCTCTGGCTTCTTTCTCTACTTAATACTTACCGCAGGCGCACCTTTTACAGTATTGATGATTGCTCTTGTGACTGCTTGGATAGGTCTGAAAGCTATAGTTTCAAATAGGTTGTTATCCCCTATCAAAAGCTTCTATCTACTTTGGCCATTGGTAGCAGCGTGGTTTCTTGGTCTAGCTCTGGCTTCACCTGCTCTATTGATGCTTATTGAGTACTCTAGAGAAACCTTACGAGGAGAGATTGGTTACAGTTATTTCTGGCAAAAAGGCTGGGCTGTACCAATTGCTGCACTACCAGCACTTATCTTTCCTGCTTCTAAGGTTTTTTGGATAAATGCAGCGCACAAAGAAGAACTTCATATATCATTTGAACTCTGCTGTGGTATTGTTCCCGTCGTAGCTCTGGTCTTTGTACTGATCCGGTATGGAGCAGAGTTCATTAAGAAATGTAAATGGGAGCTTGGCCTTTTTCTTACCACTTTAACACTCTCTCTACTACCTTCTATAGGAAGCTTTCGGTGGAGTTTTCGATGGCTGTCATTAGTCCACTTAGTTCTTGGTTTGGTTGCAGCAGAAGCAATAAATACAGCCTGCTCACGCAATGAAGATCTTTCTACTTTAAGCAACCGTTTAAGAGCAAGTTTTGGTATTTGGAGTCTAGCTATTCTAGCAATAACATTGCCTATAACAGTTCTAGACAACAAGTCAGAATTTACTAACTCTCTCGCTATTTACTATATTTTGATAGGAGTTGGGTGGGTAGCACTGGAAGTCTGTTTACCTCTGAAGTCGATTGTGAGAAGGTGGATACCTGCAGCAGTAACCTTCTTTTCACTGCTTGCTTTCTATATTCCAATTATAGAAACTCCCAACTGGATAGTATGGAACTTTCGTGAAACCATAAGAAAACCAGCACCTCTAGACGAAAAGATTCGCTACTTCTCCATTTATGATTATGTAGATATGTTCAATCCTCCACTTTTCCAAGAAGAAGGATTTGGAACACTGATAAGACCTGGCAGTAGTTCACTCTATGCTGGTGTAGAGATGATAAATGGCTACAGCCCTCTATCGCCCTCTGGGATCAATAAAGTACTTCATCTTGGCCCTGTCCATGGCTATTTGAGACGTGAAGACCAGAAAGAAGTTCTTAGAGTAGAGGTTGGCTCAGATGGCATGCTCCAACTACTCGCAGTAGACGGGCTTTTTCTACCAGTAAGATTTGGCCTAGATATGCCAGACCTCATAAAGAAAGGGTGGTCTATCATTCATTCATCACCAGAAGGAGCTATTTTTCATAGAACCAGCCCCAGCCCACGAGTTCGTGCACTAGAAAAAGTTGAATACCTAGCTTCAGAAAAAGAGATTATTAAACGTATACTTAGCCGTATGGAAGGCCGAGTTCCATTGCTGCTTCTGTCTGAAGGCTCTTCCACTGGAGAGAAAACATTTGCACAAGCAAAAGTTACACTTTTAGAAGATACAAGGCTCAGTGCTATTGCAGATGTTGACAATACATCTTCAACATCTCCTGCAATGATAGTCTTCTCAAGAGCCTGGTATCCAGGCTATAGAGCTACTTTTAATGGACAAGAACTACCTATTAAAGTACTTAACTTAGTTGTTCCGGCTGTTGAAATTCCCGCAGGCTCAAAAGGAGCGGTAGTTTTGGAATACTATCCACAAAGCTTTGCAATAGGTCTAAAACTAGCATCTGCAGCTTTTGTAGTATCGCTAATACTTATGATAGGTCTATTTTGGAAAAGCCTGAAAGAGCAGAAAAACTCTCCCC
>JAEUQL010000129.1 GCA_016789295.1 Blastocatellia bacterium
GATGCGATTTGGCTTCTTCACGTCTTCCTTTTGTGTAGGCATCAGAAGCAAGGGAATTGAGGTGATTAACAAAAGATATTTTCTGCTGTTGATCAGCTCTACCGCTAAAAACTCTTTCTTCAAGCTGTTTGAAAGCTTCTGCTGTGAGTCTACTCGGTTCTGAAGTAATAGTGCTGGTTGCGCTGTTTATAGAATCAGTTGTAGGAGAAGCTTTCAAACCTTCTCCCCTCTCTTCATTGCGCTCTATCTTCTCTACCTCTTCAGCAGCTATTCTTAAACTTATATCTCCTATCCAGTAACGAACTATACTACCTTCTTGTCTTGCTACATCACAGTTTATTTTTCTGCCATTTTTTAGAATTATGGTATCTGCAAACGTTAAAGCCGGAGCTAGTAGAAGAATAGATACGAAAAGAAAGATTCTACGCATTTTTGTTCTCCAAAAATAGGCAGTAAAAAGGCGGTAGTTAGAAACTACCGCCCGTAAATAATCAGAAATTTTGCCTTTACTGTCTAGCAATGAATCCTTCAAAGCCCTTCTGATTGAGTTTTTCCAGTACTTTTCGGGCCTCTTCCTGAGTCTGGAAGCCACCCGTTCTGACTCTATACCATATACCTTTATTTCCCAAGTCTGCACGTATGACATAAGAGTCTATGCCCAAACTCTTCAAGCGGTTGCTAAGGGATTTCGCTTCAGCCTCGCTTGGTGAAGCTCCAGCTTGAACAGTATATTTTCCTGGAAGTGGAGTTGTTATCTCAGGCTGTTTCTGTATAGGATTTTGTGTAACAGTTCTAGGCCGTGTAGGCTCTTTCTCTGTTGGCTCGCTGGCTTTTGTATTAGCCTTTGCTACTTTGTCATCCTTTCCATTAGCCTGTTGCTTCTCCTCTTTTTTACCTGTATCTACTTTATCAGGATTTTTAGTCTCTTCGGGACTCTTGGCCTCTTCGGGATTCTTAGTCTCTTTCGGGTTGGTCGGTGTTTGAGCTGCTTGACTCTCCTTATTATCAACTTTTTTATCTACTTTAGGAGTAGGTTTTGGTGCACTACTCGCTATCTGCTGTGAACCTTTTGGAGGTTTATTGTCGGAAAAATAGAGATAAGCAGCTATTGCGGAAGCAGCACAGATCGACCCTATCACAAGCCCCCAAATTGCTACTGCAGCTCTACTCTTCTTTGGTCTTCCTTTACTATCAAGACCAGAAGCTTCATGGTAGACAATCTGTGGCTGTAGATTGGAATCTTCTATCACCGGTCTTCCAAAAGCATCTGTCTTTGCTGCAGGTGTATTTACTTCAACCTTTGATATATCTGATAGGTCTGGCTTTACTGGCTCTGGTTTTTGCAGTTCCACCTTTGCTAGCTCAGGTTTTGCAACTTCTGGTTTTGGTGGTTCAAGTTTTGGAATTTCAAGCTTTGGTGGCTCAAGCTTAGCAGATGCTAGAGAGGTTTTAGCCTTCTCTTCTTTATCTTTAAGCTCCGGCTTTGCCAAAGAGACTGGTGGTTGTGGTGGTAGATCGGGAGCTTTTGGAGGTTCAAAGAGATCTTTGAACGAGCCTGCATCCATCTTTGTAGTGACTACTGGTTTTGGCGAATCAGCCGCTTTACCTTTCCGCTCTACCCGATCCAAAGGCTTGTCTAGTGATGAAAGCTCAAAGTTCATCTTTGAGGTCGGAGGAGAAAACTCTTTTCTGATAGGTCTTTTAGCAAGGGGGTCACTTGGCTTCCAATCATCTTGCTTGTCTTCTTTTATCTCTTTTTGAGGCTCTAGTTTAGCTTCTTCTTTAGCTTCTTCTTTAGCCTCTACCGGCTCTTTCTCTTCTGTCTTCTCTACAGGAGAGTTAACAGAAGTTGAAGCTTCAGCAGCCGTAGTGGGTGGCTGTGAGCTTGGTGTAGCAGTATCAAAAAAGACCGATTCACCCTCTGATGGTGGAACTATGATGGGAGAAGATCCCATTACAAGAGTATTCTGAAACTCTGTTGTATCAGAAAGTGCAGGAGTCTCGGTCTCGGTTTCAGCAGATTCAAGAACTTCTCCTGTTGGATCTTTTACAACATCCTCATCTTTTGCAGCCTCAAATGCAGCAGGAGTGACAAGCAGGTTCTCTTCTTGTGATGGTTTTGGAATGTCTAAGTGAGGTAGTTCCAGCACATTGTCTTTACTTGCTTGCTCTTCAACCAGTTTGTCAGCCAGTTTATCGGTTGGTTCAAGAGCTTCTCTCTCTCTCTGTTCTGTCGTTTTATCAGCCTCTACCTTTCTTGCGTGTGCCTTGGCAAGCTCACTCATTTCTTCAGGAGTAAACATGTTATCCGTGTCTACTATGAGTGTAGGAGTATTCATTATCTCGGAAGGGCTGGCAGTACTTGCTGGAATAGGAAGATCAGAAGTTTTTGGTGGTGTAGCAAATTTTGAAGCAAGGGTCTTGGTCACCGATAGAGCATTATCTTCCTGAGTCTCTGTGTTGGGGGAGAAAGTTGTTTCCAGAGTTTCTGTTCCTAAAGGTAACTTTGCCTCTTCTTTGTCTTCTGTCTCTTCTTTAACTTCTTTTGCTACTTCAGCAAAGATAGGTACTGCTGCTTTGGCTTCTGAAGGAGCAACTTCAAGCGTAGATTTGGCAAGGGTATCCTGCAATATTTCTACTGGAGATCCCATCACCATAGTTGTTTCACCTTCAAAACTGGTCTCTTTTGCTAGAGGTTTGCTCTCTAAACCGGGTGAAACGGATTCTGAAGCAGTCTTGTCTACAACTGGTTTTTGAACTTCGGCAGCAGGAGTTGGAGCAGTTTTTGAGACAGTGGTTTGAATGGGTAAAGTCGCTCCATTCTGCTTACCCGCAGGTCTTACTTCAATACGTGCCTGACATGTTTTACACGTAAACTTTCCACCTCCAGTTGGAACACGTGCTGGGTCTATACGATACTCGTGCTGGCATTTTGGGCAAGTTATTCTGAGTGGCTCTGGCTTTGAAGGCTTTGGCTCCGGTGCAGGAAGGTTCAGATCTGGAGCTTTTGTTACTGAAAAAAGAGCTTGAGTACTAAAGCCGGGTCCTGTAATGAAATTCTCATTGCGCTTCTGGTCTTGGGGTGTTTTTTCTTTGGATCTATTTTCCTTTATAGTCTCTCTGCCAGATATCTGAGTAGATACTTTGCTAGCTACAGGCTCACCCTTTGCTCCTGCAACTTGAGCCTTTGTAGCGTCTCCTTTTGGATCGGCAAGTGTTGTTTGTGCTTCACCACCTTGCAGAGGTCGAACCTCCACCTTGGCTTGGCAGCCCCAACACGTAAACCTTGCGCCTTTGGCCGGTATTCTTGCTGGGTCGAGTCTGTACTCGCGTCCACATTTTGGACAGGCGATTTTCATGATAGCCTCCTGAATCTTCTCCTGCATTTGCAAAGCAGTAGGCAGTCAGATTAAGCCTTAGCCTCACTGTTCTGCATAGATATCTCCCATTCCGTGTAAAGTGCCTCTAGTCGTTGGTTAAGTTCTTCGTATTGCTGCTGTAGTTGTGATAGCTTTTCTGGTGAACGAGCTACTTCTACACTCGACAAAGCTTCAGACAGATTGGCTATTGACCTTTCGGTCTGCTCGACATCAGATTCTATCTCCAGAGGAGTGCGCAGCTTGGGCGGCTTCTCTTTTACTTTTGTCTGTTTGGTTGCTGCACGCAGACGCGCAGCAGCTTGGCGTTCTTGTTGCTCCTGTTGAGCTTGACGCTGTTGACAAAATTCGCTGTATTCTGAATACGTACCATCGAAGATCTCTGCACCGAGACCGTCTAAGTATACTATTGCTGTAGCGATCCGGTCGAGAAAATATCGGTCGTGTGACACGACAATGATCGTTCCAGTAAAGCTCTCAAGGGCTGTTTCAAGGGCTTCACGAGAAGCAATATCCAAATGATTTGTTGGCTCGTCGAGAACAAGAACATTGACTTGGCTGTAGATCAGACGTGCAAGCGACAGACGGCCTTTCTCGCCACCACTCAGATCACCAACTCGTTTGAATACATCGTCTCCACGAAAATTGAATACTGCAAGAAACGACCTGAGCTTTAGCTCTTCAGCAAATGGCTCTATCTCTCTAAGCTCATCTATAACACGATTGTTTGGTGAAAGTGTATTGAGTTGCTGGTCATAATAGCCAATATTCACATTGCTACCCCAGTCAATCTCACCTGCCAGAGGTGGGTTCTGGCCAAGTAGTGTACGAAGTAGCGTAGTCTTTCCTGTACCATTTCCCCCAACTATTGCCAAAGATTCTCCACGACGCAACTGCAAAGAGAGATTGTGAGCCAGGGTTCTGGTCTCATAGCCAAAACTGAGATCCTTAACCGTTAGTGCTATATCTCCGCTACGTGCTACAGATCGGATTGAAAAGTTGGCAACGCTCTGACTTGACTCTATGGCTTCCACACGTTCTAGCCTTGCCAGCATATTTCGGCGTGACTTTGCCTGTTTGGTCTTCTGGCCTGCAAGGTTGCGCCGGATAAACTCTTCTGTTCTCTCAATCATTGCTTGCTGCTGTTCGTAGGCGGCCTGTTGTGCCTTCTGTCTGGCCTCTTTTTCTTCTACGTAGAAAGAATAGTTTCCTGGGTAGATATTTGAGCGGCCATTTTCTATCTCTATTATCTTATTCACACATTTATCTAACATAAAACGGTCATGTGAAATGATTATGTAAGCAGATTTGTAGGAGATAAGAAACTCTTCAAGCCATTCTACAGCCTTGATGTCAAGATGGTTGGTTGGCTCGTCGAGTAGAAGAATGTCGTGTCCAGCGAGCAGCAACATTGCCAAACTTAGTCTTGATTGTTGCCCACCGCTTAAATGAGCTACAGACTTGCTAAATTCATCTTTTTTAAACCCAAGACCAAACAGAACAGATTCAGTTTGTGATTGGCAAGTAAACCCTCCCCGCATCTCAAAGTCGATCTGGAGTTGGCTGTAACTGTGTAAGATCTGCTCAAGTGCTTCTTCTTCAACACGGGTCATTTCTGCTTCAAGCATCTTCATCTTTGCTTCCATCTCGCGCAGATGGCTAAAAACGCTCATAGCAGATTCGAGCACTGTAGAACCTTCTACAAACCGATGGTGTTGTGCAAGCAGCCCCACAGAAAGACTACTTGCAGAACTTATCTCTCCAATGTCCGGATGTTCTAGCTCTTCTGTGTAAGAATTTTTCCACAAGTTCTTTTCACTAACAGAAGAACTCTTTTTTTGTAGGGCAAGCTGACTAAGAAGAAGCTTCAATAGAGTAGTCTTTCCTGCCCCATTTCTTCCAACCAGACCAACTTTCTCGCCTGGATTTATTTGAAAGCTCACTCCTCGCAGTACTTCTTGAGCAGCATAGGACTTATGTACATTTTCAAATCTAAAAAGCATGGCTAGTCTTTGCCGATCCTACTTCTTATCACTTTTCTTATCATCAGTTTCAGAGTCTGGCTTCTTGTCTGTAGGCTCTGCAGTAGCAGACTTCTCATCAGGCTTTTCAGGCGAAGCTTTAGGCTCTGCAGGTTTTGATGTAGTACCACCACTTAGAGAAGTAGGTCTTAATGAACCAAAATTGTCAGGATTTTGGAGTATTCTCTGTGCAAGATAGTTCTCTATACGTATTTCATCCAAAGCACTTAGACGAAGTGCACTACTGAGTATGCTCTTCTTCTGCCCTACTAAAAGTTGTGATATCTGTGCTTTCACTTGTGGACTGTCGAGTGTTAATTTCTCTTCTTGAGTTCTCTTTGATGTCAGCTTGAATATGTAGTAACGCCCTCCAGAACCACCAACAGGAGGAGTGATGTCACCTTCCTTCATCTCAAAAAACTGCTGAACGAGTTGTCCAGGAAAGCCACCTTGTCTGAGAGACTGCTCATCTAGAAAACCGAGGTCTCCACCTTGATAGGCTGTCCGGTCTTCTGACTGTATCCTTGCAACTGTGGCAAAGTCAGCACCAGACCTTAGTTGGTTGTAGACGGCAGCTATTTTCTGTTTGGCTTGCTCATCACCTATCGCATCATTTTTTGCTTTATTGTCGGCTGGATCTATAATAATCGCACTTAAATTAACACCTTTACCTATCATAAATTCAGCTTGGTTTTTGGTGTAATAATCCTCTATGTCACGATCAGAAGGAGGTTTAACATTGCTTAGTTTCTCCTGCATCTTCTCAATAGTCAATTGACGGCGTTGATTCTCCTTAAAATCCTCCTCCGTCATTCCAGCTTCTTTCAACTGTTTCTGAAAATCATCAGCAGAGAGACCACTAGTCTGGATTGCTTTCTGTATGTAGTTGTTTATGTCTTCGTCAGTCACTTTGATATTTTCTTGTTTCGCTCTTTGAAGCAGAGCCTCTTCTGTTATCAAAGTGTCGAGAACTTGGAGCCTAGCCGAAGCAAGCTCAACGGGTGAAAGCTCAGATAGCTTCTTCTCGGTTCCTTGTAGCCCACGTTCTATTGCTTTGTCTACCTTCGATAGAGGGATATCTACACTGCCCACTTTGGCGGCTATATCACCACCTGTCGATCCTTCTGCTGAATCTTTTTTACATCCTGACAATGTCAGTGGTAGTAGAAAAGATATCAGTAAGATAATTGACTTGAGTTTTGGAAACTCTACTTGCACTGTATATTTACTCCTTACTTTTTATGAATTTTTTGAATCGAGACGGCCTATTACGATTATTTCTTTGATAAATCAACTGGAAATCATACCAGCTTTTAAGGCAGTAAGGCAGAGTACTGCAGCTACTTTGGAGAAGCAGGCCGATCTACTTAGTAGCCACTGCTTCTATCTCAATCTTTGCTCCTCTTGGTAGTCCAGAAACTGCAACTGTAGCTCTTGCTGGTGGCTCTTGCTGAAAAAAAGTTGCATAGACTTCGTTTACAGTTGAGAAATCTGACATATCGATCAAGTAGATAGTTGTTTTGACTATTTTCTCAAGACTGCTTCCTGCAGCCTCTACCACAGCCTTCAGATTCTTGAGTGCCTGCTCTGCTTGTTCTGCTACAGTGCCTTGGATCAGCTCTCCTGTAGCTGGATCTAATGCTACTTGTCCAGACAAGAATATAAACTCTCCAACTGCAATTG
The DNA here is from genome assembly GCA_016789295.1 of Blastocatellia bacterium. GTDB lineage: Bacteria > Acidobacteriota > Blastocatellia > Chloracidobacteriales > JADJPF01 > JAEUQL01. The sequence continues at coordinate 7,082 of JAEUQL010000129.1, forward strand.
CTTGCGAATATGGGCCTATTGCTTTTGGTGCTTTATCTGTGCTTACTACTGCTTTTTGCATCTTCATTAAACCTTTCTAAAACAACTACTGTAATGAACTACTTCTTTCAACTTCTAATACACCTTCAACAGATTTTACAGCTTTCATTACTCTTTCAAGATGTTTTACATCATATACTTCTGCTGTAATGTCTATAGTTCCTTTGCCATCAGGTGACACAGCAGCTCTAGCATCTCTTATATCTGTCTTTATATTAGAAATAGCTGCTGTTAGATCTGCAAGTAGACCCTGTCGATTCTCTGTCAAAACCGATATTGTCACTGCATAAGAAGAGTGTGTATCCTCTTTCATCCAATCAACATCTACAACCCTCTCTCTGTTTACCATCAGATTTTTGGCATTTGGACAGGTATTTGAGTGAACAGCTATTCCTTTACCCCTTGTAATGTAGCCTATGATCTTCTCTCCTCTGATAGGAGAACAGCAGCGTGCTCTGTAGACCATTACATCGTCTATTCCATTAACCCTGATCTGCTCTGTGCCTATTCGGAAGACTTTCTTGATAACTCTTCCAAGCTTTGTCTCTTTTGCTTCATCTAGTTGAGCAAATTGATCAGGTGGGATAAGTTTTGCAATCACATTTCTGGCCGCTATCTTTCCATACCCTATGGAAGAGAGTATATCTTCAGCTCTTTGCAGCCCATAGTCAGGAGCCACTTTCTGCAGTTCGCCATCAGCCAAAAGCTTCTTGAGGTTTAGCCGAAACCGCTCTGCCTCTTTCTCAAAAAGCTTCTTGCCAATCTCTATGGATCGTAATCTCTCACTTTCAGTTAGGTACTTCTTGATCCTATTGCGTGCCCTTGCAGTCACAACAAATTTCAGCCAGTCGCGTGATGGATGAGAGCCAGGTTGAGTTATAACTTCAACCACATCACCATTTTTCATCTGATAGCGGAGTGAAACTATACGCCCATTTACTTTCGCTCCCGTGCAAGCATGCCCAACATCTGTATGTATTGCATAAGCAAAATCTATTGGCGTTGATCCTCTCGGAAGTTCGATGACCTTTCCTTTGGGCGTAAAAGTGTAGACGTCTTGAGGGTAGAGATCGAGTTTGAGGCCATCCATGAACTCCTTTGAGTCTGAAACGTCTTGTTGCCACTCAACCAGCTTCTTGAGCCAAACAAAAGCCTCATCGTCTTCTTTTTTACCTAGCTTGTTCTCTTTGTACTTCCAGTGTGCAGCAATACCCTCTTCAGCAATCCTATGCATCTCTTCAGTCCTTATCTGGACTTCAAAAGCTTGTCCCAGATCACTTACAACTGTTGTATGTAGCGATTGATACATATTATTTCTAGGAATTGCTATCCAGTCTTTAAACCTACCGGGTATGGGTTTCCACATATTGTGTATAACACCTAAAACACCATAACAATCACGAACAGTTTTTGTGATTATTCTTATAGCCATTAAGTCATAGACTTGATCAACGCTGATCTTCTGCCTTTTCAGCTTCATAAATATGCTGTAGAGTCGCTTTATCCTACCTTCAACTCTGACAAAAGAAACTCCATTCTCATGCATTTTTTCTTCTATTATCTGTTTGATCTCGTCTAAATGTTTCTCCAGCTCTGGCCGTTTCTTTTCAACAACAGCCTGCATATTTGTGTAGTCTTCTGGATAGAGGTGTTTAAAGGCTAAATCTTCTAACTCTCCACGTATTTTTCCCATTCCAAGACGATGGGCTATTGGAGCATATACATCTAATGTCTCTTCTGCTTTCTGCTTTCTCTTTTCAGAAGGTAGATAGTCAAGCGTTCGCATGTTGTGTAGTCTGTCAGCAAGTTTGACTAACATAACTCGTATGTCATCAACCATTGCCAGAAGCATCTTCCTTACAGTTTCAGCTTGACTCTCTTCTCTTGACGCATACCCAATCTGAGAGATTTTGGTCAATCCATCGACCAAGTGTGCTATCTCTTTGCCAAAGTGCCTTTCTATCTCTTCAAGGCTAGCATTTGTATCTTCAACAACATCGTGCAGAA
>JAEUQL010000012.1 GCA_016789295.1 Blastocatellia bacterium
GTACTCCTGCGTGTATCGTGAAATAGTCAACACCCTGTTCGGCTTGTTCTTCAAGAGTCTGCATAAATATGTCTATGTTTAACTTCTCTGCACGACCTCCAACTTTTTCAAGTGCCTGATATATAGGGACTGTCCCTATAGGAACAGGAGAGTTGCGGATGATGGCTTCTCGTGTCTCGTGAATATTTTTCCCTGTCGAAAGATCCATTACTGTATCGGCTCCCCAACGAATGGACCATTGCAACTTCTCTACCTCTTCGTCTATTGAGGAAGCAACAGCAGAATTCCCTATATTTGCATTGATTTTTACAAGAAAGTTGCGGCCTATGATCATAGGTTCCGACTCTGGATGATTAATATTTGCTGGAATGATGGCTCGACCACGAGCAACCTCGTCACGTACAAATTCTGGTGATACACCTTCTCGTACTGCCACATAGCGCATCTCTTCGGTTATCTCTCCAAGCCTTGCATAGTGCATCTGGGAGAAGTTTTTGTCACCTCTTGCCCTGCGTTTCTCTACCCATTCTGCACGTAATCTGGGCAGTCCTTTCTTTTCTCTATTCTCTGGTCCTGAAGTGTCATAAAGAGAGAATGTTTCACCATTCGACAGATGTATCTCGCGACGAGGTGCACTAAATTCCTGAGTCATCTCAAAAGCTCCATATCTGCTATTTTGTTAGATTTTTTAGACTGCCATTCTAAAGAATGGTGAGAGTGGGTACAACTTTTTATCGCAAGTAATCTGCACAAACAATTTGTCAAGTACTGTTGCCATTACTCAAGAAGCTACTCTACACATTAGTCCATCAAACTCATAACCTACTCTATGTGTTGGAGTTACAGTTTTACGGGATACATTCTGGGTCATTCTGACGCTCGCGTTCCCACATCAGGAAATCATAGTATCCACAGCGTTTCTCTTCCGGATAAGCTCGACAAACTTTAGGTCGGTCTTCATAGATCTTGCACTTGCGGCTCTTTGTATCAAGAAATCGACAGGCTGTCTTGTATATCTTGTCTCGCTTGTGCTTAAGTAGCAGCCTCTTACCATCTGTTTTACAATAGCGTTCTATAGCTACATCAACATCTATCTTGAACCGTTTGGCTATTCGACCTATGTCGTGCTTTGAGATCCCAATCTCTGTATAGGTGCAGCAGTAACCTGGACATACATCACAATTGTAGAGCACCTTCATGCTCTTCTTCGTTGCCGACGATTCATCTGTAGACACTTAATTGAACTCCAAAATTAATAATTGAAGCTATGTGACAGCTACGATAGTACCATGCTAAGGCTAAACGATGATAGCTCATCTCTTTTATTAGATTTACTATGCTTGCTAAGCAGTTATTGCATTTCCTTTTACATCTCAAGATGACCTGTAGTATTGTAGAGTCTTCTAAAACAAAGGAGGTTTACATGGCAAATCAACCTTTGGCGGAAGTTTTTGGCTTTCCAGTAGACAATTTTTCTCATGACGCAGAACGCCATCGTAAACATAGGCTTTGCCCTTTTTTCAACAAAGTTGCTAATTGAAAAGACAAAGCCAATGATCCTCTAGGAGTTTGTAGCATATTCGAAGGAGAACAATTAGCCATAACTTGCCCTGTTCGGTTCCGCCAAAATTGGCTTATTGCTGATGATGCTGCAACATTTTTCTTTCCAGAAAACACAAGATGGACTTCTCTAACAGAAGTACGTCTCGAAGACAAACATGGAAAATCTGCTGGTAACATAGATATAGTGCTCGTTGCTTATAACGACAGAGGGAAAATTGTGGACTTTGGAGCACTAGAAGTGCAAGCTGTATATATTTCTGGCAATGTAAGAAAACCCTTTGAGCACTATATGGAAAATCCTGTTGATCGTTATAATATGGACTGGAGAAAACATCTACATTATCCACGTCCTGACTTCTTGTCTTCCTCACGTAAGAGATTGGCTCCACAGCTTATCTATCTTAAGAGCCTGGCAAAAAAAGCAAGCAGTTGCGATTCACAGTAGCTTTTATGAAACTCTACCTGCTTTGCCACAAGTTGAACCAGAAAAAGCAGATATTGTATGGATAGTCTATGAACTTGTTCACAATACAGCACAAAACCAATATTTCTTAACACGAAAGCATTTAGTATATACCTTGTTTGAGTCTGCATTACAGAAAATTACTCTTCCAGAAGCAGGCAAATTAGAGGATTTTATGGAAAATTTACAGGAAAAGCTTGATGGGAAAATGGAAAATAGTGTATCGCCTGATGCACCAACACTGATCGACATTATCAACCAATGACATTAACAACTTTTAAAGAATTAGATTGGGACATTATTAATGTGGCTTGTGTGCCACAACGTAGCCCGTTTCGTTATCCAGGAGGTAAAACCTGGTTTGTTCCTTACTTGAGAAAATGGCTTAGAAGTTCATCAAATCATATTCACGAATTTATAGAACCATTTGCTGGTGGCGGTATTATCAGTCTTACAGTTGCTTTTGAAAAGCTGGCCGATAGAGTGACAATGGTAGAGCTAGATGATCAAGTAGCATCCGTTTGGAAAACAATCTTTTGTGAAGATGGAGAATGGCTAGCAGAAGAAATCACAAAGTTTGATTTTAATGTGCAAGCTATAGAAACGGTACTAGCAAAAACAGACCTGATGATGCGAGAGAAAGCATTTCAAACAATTCTGAGAAATAGAATTAATCGTGGAGGGATTTTAGCACCAGGTGCAGGAAGGATTAAAAACGGAGAAAAAGGCAAGGGTATTGCTTCGCGATGGTATCCAGAAACTCTAAAGAAGCGCATTTTAGACATTGTTAGAAACAAAGATTCCATCACCTTTGTTGAAGGTGATGGTCTACACATATTGAGACAAAGTAGTTATCGTACAGATGCTTTTTTCTTTATTGACCCACCTTACACTGCTGCAGGTAAAAAGTCCGGTCAACGGCTTTATAAATGTTCACAGCTCAATCATGAAGAACTATTTAGAATCACTAGCAAGCTACAAGGTAAGTTCTTAATGACTTATGATGACAGTCAAGAGATACGTCAGCTTGCGCACCTATACAATTTTGAAGTACGTAATATTGCTATGAAGAGTAGTCATCACAAAAAGATGAATGAACTACTAATTGGGCGTAATCTAGATTGGCTCACGCTATTCTAAACCCAAAGATGCCAGTTGTTGGCGAATGAAAGTGAGGTTCCACAACTTCAAAATGCCATCACTACTTATAGAAGCCAGTGTTCCTCCATCTGGGCTAAATGCTATTTTCAACTCTAGTGAGTCAGAGTGAGCTTTCCATCTGGCTAGCTCTCGACCTGTCTCTGCATCTAACAGATACAAAATGCCACTTTTTGTAGCAGCAAGATATTTCCCATCTTTGCTAACTGCTGATGTATAAGCGTTTATGTTTTGCCTCCAACGCCATTTACCAGTCTTTAGATCGATACCCACTATCATAGGCTTATCATTTCTATTGTATATGTTTGTAAATAAATACTTGTCACCATCCGTTGTATCTAACCGCCCCATACTATAATTTCCAGGTGGTCTATTGATGTACTGTTTAGTTCCGGTGGACACATCAAAGATAACAATACTATTCTTCTCATAATCAATATACATTAACTTTGAATCAGAAATAAAAGTAACATTTCCATTTTCGAATAGATTCACTCCATAGTTGAACGGCCTGAGAAGGTGGACTACTTTTTGTTGATCTAGATCCCAAATCTCTGTGTAGTTTTTTGTAAAATAACCAAAGCCGTCACGATTAGATCCATTTCCGTCTACATGAGAGCTATCTCTGTCTACATTTACACCTATTTTATAAGTATCTAGCCTTGGCAGTATTAGGGTTCTATCTACAACAAGGTATTTTCCATTAGGGCTTATTTTCATACTCCTTAGATCAGAGCCTAAAACTGGTAAGTCGCTGTAGTGATTACAGCATTCCAATGTAATTTCCTGTTTTTTTGGAACTACTCTAGAAAGTTTTATTCTGTCTTCTCTTATTGCTGTTTCTAATCCGTTTTGACTCGAATAGCTGTGGTGGGATGAATCCATCCAAGAAGCCACCCCAAAAGATCCTTGTGAACTAAGAGATCTATACCGTCTATCCTGAGACCAATCAAGCTTAGAGAAATCAACCAGTTTTTCAGGGAATGTTAATTGAAGATTGAGATCAGATTTCTCCAAAGTATAAGATATATTATCTACTCTCAACCTTTTACCATCACTACTGAAGAAAGGCTCATCAAATGAACGATCGTTAGATACATAATATTTCTTTGGTGTTAAATAAGTCGATACTGGATAATTTATCTTCCAAATCTTCCTGCCGTCTATTTGGTTTTGAGCATATAAAATTTGACTGTTAAGCCAATAATGAATCTCTGCTTTTACCTTTCCTATTTGATTACCTGTTTTACAATCCCAAACATAGCAATACTCATTACTTCCAGGTTCTTCAATGATAGCAGCAAAGAGATTCCCATCAGGACTAAAAGACATAGAAGGCTTCGAAGACCACTCTCCATATACTTTAGTCCCCAATGGTAATACTATCAACTCTTTACTGAGACCCAAAGAATCCACTTTCCAAAGTTGAACTACATTTACATTGTCATAACTAGAAGGTAGAGCAATATACTTTCCGTTATTGCTAATAGATGGCAGGTAATCATACTCATTTCGCTTGGAGTTGAAGATACCAGAAGCATTTATAGATCCTATCTCTTTTAACATCAAAGCATCCCAAACTATCAGATGATTAGGATCTTCATTTGAACGAAACATAAGGGTATTTCCATTTTTATTACGCACTACGATATCTAAATAATCTATCTTGGGATTGCTTAATACTTCTTGTTTACCAGTGGTTAAATCCAAAACCACAAAAGGTCTGTAGTTACTACTTAACTTCCCTCCTTCTCCATAGTATATCTGTCTATAGGTTTCTGTGTGTTTACTTACAAACTCTATCCATGATAATCGAGCTTTGTATTTTTCTTTGCCTTCGTCTTGCTTGAGAGACTCCTCTAAGCCATTTTTAACCACCGAAAACAAAGAGATCAAGGAATCAATAACTTCATTTTGTTCAAGTCTTATCAAAAGTTTATCTTCAGAAATAAAAGTAATTGGTTCTCCTGCAAAGTAGTCTATTGGTTTGGATTTATCTCTTAATGGAATAACTGCAAAGCTAGACTTACTGTTTGTTATCAAAAAAGTACTTTTTGCACTAAATAGAAATGGAACGCAATGGCATCTATCACCAAATAGATGTAGAGTGTAACGGTTCTCCCACTTAGAATTAGGATCTGTGTTAAAAGTAGCTATATCTTTGTTTTTTATAGGATCGAAAAGAGTTATCTTGTTCTCTTCTCTCTTAGGTATAGCTATTATAGAGCCTGTTGGATCAACTAACCCATTTAGGTACATTATCTTTTTAGTAGAAAGTTCTTTTCCAGAAAGTGTATCTAGAAAAGTAAACATGTTTTTTCTGTCACCTGTTATGGTTTCTCGGTTAATAGCTAAAAACTTTGAAGACAGGAAAGAAGGTTCTACATTACCTGGAAGCTCATAAAGTGGTTCAAGTCCAGGAGTAATTATTGTTTCTATTGCTGCCTGACGTAATTCAGGTGTTTTCTTTATCTTTGCTGCTTGTACTATCTTTTCTAAAGATGCTTTCCGGTTATCTGCTTTTCTTTCCGCTATACCCTGTTCTAACAATGACTCCCATAACCTGTTTCTGTATGCAAAAAATGAATAGACAGAAATCATTGTTAACAAAAACATAGCTGCCATTGTTGCTGCTACCCATCTGTTCTGCCTGCTCCACTTTATAGCTTTACCTATTTTACTCAGTGGCCTAGCTTCTATTGGCCTACCTGCTAAGTACCTCTCTAAGTCTTCTGCTAGTTTCTGCGCTGTCTCATATCTTCTTTCTGTGTTCTTTTCTAAACACTTTAAGCAGATTGTCTCTATATCTTTATCTATTTTTGGATTTAGTAGTTTTGGTGTTACTACTTCACTGTTGATCACCAGATTTGCTGTCTCAAATACTGTCGCTGCTTGAAACGGTGGTCTTGCTGTTAACAACTCATAAAGAATAGCTCCTAATGAATAAACATCACTTCTTGTACCGATCAACTCTCTTTTTCCTAGCGCTTGTTCTGGTGACATATAGCTTGGTGTCCCAACTATCGCTCCTGTTGCTGTAACCTTTGTGTCACTTTCTACTCTCTTGGCTAATCCAAAATCTCCTATCTTTATCTTTCCTCTTTTATCTATAAGTATGTTTGAAGGCTTTAAGTCTCTGTGTACTATTCCTCTCTCGTGTGCATAGTTGACTGCTTCTGCTATAACTTTCACATACATTGCTGCTCGCCTCTGCTCTACTATCCCTCTGTCTACAATCTTTGCTAGGTCTGTGCCTTCTACATATTCCATACAGAAGTAGCTCATCCCTGCTTCTTCTCCTACTTCGTGGATTGCTATTATGTTGGGATGTTGAAGATTGGCTATTGCTTCTGCTTCTGTCCTAAACCTTTCTACCTCCTTTTCACTGGCCAATAATCCTTGCTGCAACATTTTTATTGCTACTTCCCTCTTTAAGCTCTTCTGACGTGCTCTGTAGACTACTCCCATTCCTCCTTTTGCTATCTCTTGCAGTAACTCATAGTCTCCAAACTCTGCTATTACTTCTTCTCCTGAAGTATTACCTTCAGATTCTAAGCCCAATCTCAGTAGGCATTTAGCACATAGTCTTGAACCTTTCACACCTTCACACTCAGCACATTGATGAGCTTGATACATTTTTTCTTCTCCTTTAGCTTTCTTTCCTCACCCTTTACTGAAGTTTTTCTCTTGAAAGGTTACTAACTTCTTCCTTCTTTTTTCCATATATCAACCTAATGTTGAAAGAAGGTAGCGGATCTCATCATCAACTCCGCTACCTTCTTCATCTACTGTCTGCGCAATTTCTGTTCGCAGTAGTTGCCCAAACTGCGAACGAAGACGATGTACTGCTACTTTGACAGCTCCTTCTGTCATACCTAACTCTGCTGCTACAAGACTATAAGAGGTTTTCCCTTCGCCATCTATTAAAAACTCTTTTAAGCGGTCAAAAATCTTTTTCTTGCCTGCTTTATCAAACTTTTCTTCCAGTTCCCCCAATATCTGTTGCAATAGTGCTAACGTCCAGCGTCTTTCAAAAAGTCTTTCTGGTGTAAGTTGATCTTTCACTACATCAGACATATAGCTCTGTTCAGCTACTATAATCTCTTCCAAGCCAACTATCTGAAGGTGTCCACCTCTTTTTGCTGCCTGTTTTCTATCCCATTCATTGGCTAGGTAGTGTTTTAGTGAAGAGAGTAGAAACGATCTAAATTTGCCACGTTCTGGTTTTGCTTGTTTCAAGTAGTTTTTCTCTAGCAGTTTTGCAAAAAAGCTTTGAGTAAGGTCTTGGGCTTCTGGGCTTGTATAGCCTTTAGATCTTATGTAACAGTAGAGCGGTTGCCAGTACTTCTGACAGAGACTAGCTAGTGCTTGCTCTGCTTCTGGTGTTACATCTTTACCTGCTGCCAATACTAAACTCCACTGTGTTGAAGTAAATCTTTTTGCAGGTTTCTGGTCTGAACTATACTGATTCATAAAGTCTCCACAAAGAGTCAAGAACTGTTATTTTCACTTGAAAAGCAATAGGCAAAGTAGAGGTTATCAGTTTACACGTTGTTGTCCAGTCTAAAATTAACACCTATCTGACTATTTTCCTGTTATTTTTATTTATGGCATAAGCTTTACTGGCAATGTAGCTTGATAGTTTTCTTTGATCTAATGGATATTTTTAAAAAATCTCTTTCTATAAGGTGTAGTGTAGTGAAAGCAGACAAGCGGGTAATCATCTTTGATATGATGGACACAGTTGTTGTAGATCCATTCTTACGTCTTTTTCCAGAAATTCTTGGGATGAGTATTGAAGAGATATTAAAGGTAAAAGATCCCAACAGTTGGCCTGAGTTTGAACTTGGGTTGATAGGTGAAGAGGAATATTTCAATCGTTTCTACCGACCAGAAAGTGGGAGAGTTTTTACAGAAGCTAAGAGGTTAAAAGAGGTACTTTTTTCCAGCTACCGATATATAGAGAAGATAGAAGAGTTGTTATTGGAGCTTAAAGAGAGTGGGCAACGGCTTTGGATACATTCAAACTATTCTGTCTGGTTTTCTGAAGTAAGAGCAAGGCTTGGTTTTGATCGTTTTTTTGAAGGTTATATTCTTTCCTATGATATAGGTGTTCGTAAGCCTGACAGGGAAGCTTATCAAAAGGCTTTGAGTATTATTGGAGAAAGAGCTGAAAGCTCTATTTTCATAGATGATCGTCTAGTCAATGTTGAGGCAGCTTGCAAAATAGGTATGCAAGGAATCGTTTTCGAAGAGACAGAGAAGCTACGCCAAAAGCTTGCAAGCCTCTCTGTTATTTAGGCAACGTTTTTAATCAACGCAAGACTGTTTTATTTTGCAGTGTTGTCTTGTTCTGGTTCGAATTCAAAATCTGGATCAAGAACACCCTGTCTTTCACACTCTTGCAGCAGTTGATACATTCCCCAAACTAGCTGGCGAGCACGATTGGCCGAGTGGTTTTCTTCTCTTGGATCCATCGATATAGCCTTCTCAAAGTCTGCTGCTGCTTCTTCGAGGTGCGCATTCACCAGATAGACTTCTCCTCTGTTGACATATGCGTCGAGGTTATCTGGATCAAGCTCAATGGCACGATTGAGAGCTACCAAAGCTTCTTCATACTTCTCTTGACGCAGGAAGATAGCACCGGCTGCATTGTAGTACTTTGCTTCTTTGTCATCTAGTGCTATCAAGCCTTCAAGTAGAACAAGAGCATCATCAAGTCTGTCTTCCTCGTAAAGAGCATCTGTGAGAACTACTATACTCTCAATATCTTCTTTGCTGAGTTCAAAGAACTCTTGCAGTGAAATCTCACCCTCTGCAACTCGACCTATAAGTTCTGCGACCTCTTTATCGCTGCTGGCTTTAAGAAACGAGCTTGGCTTGCCAGAGCTTTTATCAGAACTTGTATCAGAGCCTTTATCAGACGAAGGCTTTATGAAATCTGGACGATCTAGATCTGTCATAGATTTAGTTCTCTTTTCAAATTTTTGTTGGAAATAGAACAGGGCAACCGTACTACTGAACGGCTGCCCTGTCAAGAGTAAAAGATTTACTTGTCAGACTTCTTGACGCCAACTTACAAGAGCGCAAATAGCTAAGCCTGTATAGGCGATGCCTGCAAGATACTTTTAGTAGCTTTTGAGCTATTTACCAACTTAGGCTCGTAGCATCTGCATTCCATCTCCACCACTGAATAGGCCACCAACTTGATTGACGATGTTGCTGATGTTGTTGACAGTGTTGAGAACAGATCCAATGCCTTGAGATACTCTGTCTAGGAAAGGTGCTTTGACACCAAAAGTACCGAGTAGGTTATTTATTGAATCTACAACACCTTTGGCACCATTGCCGATGTTGGTTGCAGTGCCGAGGAAGTTCTTGGCTTTGTCTAGAATTGAAGAGATTGTGTTGCCAAGTGGTGTTCCACGGAAGAGGTTACCAACGATGTTGCCAAGTCCGCCACCCTTGAATAGGTTTGAAACACCTTTGAGCAAGCCTGCTGGATTTTTGAGAGCGGCTGGAAGGTTCTTTACAAGATCGGTAAGACCGAAGTTGCCAACCATACCACCAAATGCGCCAAGACCAGCCTTTACAAGATTCTTAAGATTGAACTTGCCACTTAGCAAACTGGTTGCTGCTTGTGCAAGAACTCCACCAAGAGGGCCGCCCAGTGCTGTGCCAGCCATCTTGATCAACATCTGTCCAAGGCCACTCGATGCAAAACTCTTAAGAGCGTTAAATGCGCCAGAAAATACTTTGCCAATGCCACCTAAGAAACCCATGACTAATTCCTCCCAGTAATGTTTTTGAATTATATGTTTTCAATTTATGTGATAGAGAATTACATATTACAATAACTTTGTACACGTCTTATCGGTAATCACCCGAAAAAGTTGCTTAACGATACTGCTATTTTTGTAAAAAATTTTCTATGTACTTCCCTGTTTAAAACTTTCCACATATATATATAAATGCAAAAACTTCTACTTTTCCATCCAAATTTAAAAACTTTTTTGCCGGTGTCTGTAGATCATTCTAGACTGGTCGTCCCAGCCCATCACTTCCAAAAAGGGATTGCCAAATATCAAAAAAGAGCTTACCCAAAGACTCTTTTGGAGCTAGTTGATATATGACCATGGTTGCAGCATTCTCGACACTGCGTCTTATACCATCTAAAACTATAACGGCAGGTACTTTTTCTTGTGCTGACTGAAAGCCGAGTGAGAGTCGTCTTGAAAGAGCATCAAGCTGTCTATCAAAACCCTTAAAGTGTTCACCTCTACCTTTACCAATGCCAAAAACCCAATCCAAACTCTCTTGGTTAGGAGTCTTTGACTGTTTGCTAGAGATCAGTCCACGTTCTCTTTGAAGCAGTACTATCAGTATCTGTGGATTTATCTTGTAGTTTATTGCCAGTGCTTCAAGAAACTGGGCAACAGATCGGCTATCTGGAAGCAGCAGCTTTGACAAGGCTGAACCTCTTTCGTGCAAAAGCTTCTGTATCTGCATTGAATCCATTGATCGCATATTTGTAAAAGCAGTGTCTGCCAACAGGTGCTCGCGTGTGTAACGCCCTGTAGTCTCTGGATTTGGAATCTGCACAGAAGCGAAAGAGGAAAGGTTGAGTGCTGCAAGACTCAATTCTCCTCGTGCAAGCTCATAGTTTCTCTTTGAGTTAATAACAGGATTGTTAGTAACTGTTTCGAGGTTGGCAACAGGAGGCTTTGGTTTACCTTCTTGTTCTTCTTTCTGTGACTGCTGTTGCTGACGGCTTTGACCTTCTCGTTCCCGTTGGTTTGGCTTCACTTCTTCTTGTTTAGGAAGCCTCAGAAAGACTCCTGGTGGAAGAGCAGCTTCTGGATTTGCAATAAACGGGTTGGCTGCAATGAGAGCTTGTCTGTTGACACCAAAAGATTCTGCCACACCAGTCATGGTGTCGCCAGGCTGTGTCAAATACTGATCGTTTACATCTTCTGTTCTTTGTAGGTTTGTAAGCCCACCAATTCGGTTTACATTGACCATAGTTTGAAAAGTATAATAGATCTTTTCAGATTTCGAACTACTTAGGAAGCTTTGTATGAAAAGTGCTACCCTTACGGAAAACCCATATGCAGATCTTGCACTAACACCAGAGTTCTTTGCCAGCCGTCGTCAAGAGCTAATGAGACGACTTGGAAAGGGTGGTGTTGCGGTCATAAGAAGCGCACCAGAACATATAAGAAGTAATGATACACATTATAGGTATCGTCAGGATAGCGATTTTTACTATCTTACGGGATTTCACGAACCCGATGCAGTCTGCCTGCTGATACCAGACCATCCAGAACACCAGTATGTGCTCTTTGTCAGACCAAGAAATCCAGAGCGTGAGACCTGGGACGGTAGAAGAGTAGGCCCAGAAGCTGCAAAAGAGCGGTTTGGAGCCGATGCTACCTATTCCATAGAACAACTTGACGAACAATTGAGAAAGTATCTTGAAAAGACTGAAATTATACACTTTCGTTTTGGACGCGATGAAGATTTTGATAAGAGGATCTTCAACCTTCTCAAATACTACCGCTACTGGCGGCAAAGAAATGGGGTTGGCCCTCACGCTATAGTTGATCTAAGTGAAACCCTACACGAAATGCGGCTCTATAAAAGTAGCCAAGAGATCGATCTGATGCGTCACGCTGCGGCTATTGCAGCCAGCGCACACAAAGAAGCTATGGCAGCCGTTCATCCAGCAATGAGTGAGTATGAGGTAGAAGCAATTATTGAAAACCGTTTTCGCCGTGAAGGAGCTTCTGGGCCTGCTTACAATTCGATTGTAGGTGGTGGCATAAATGCAACTATTCTCCACTATGTAGAAAATAGCTCGAAACTGGAAGACGGCGATCTGCTCCTTGTAGATGCAGGAGCAGAATACCAGTTCTATTGTTCTGACATTACTCGTACATATCCAATAAACGGCAAATTTACACCTGCACAAGCTACCATCTACGAGATAGTGCTTGAAGCACAGATAGCAGCTATCAATCTTGTATCACCTGGCACTCAATTTGATGAGATACACCAAAAAGCTGTAGAGGTACTTGTTGACGGACTGCTAAAAGTTGGGCTGCTTACAGAAAGTAGAGAGAAAGTGCTAGAAGAGCATTTGTACAGAAAGTTTTATATGCACAGAACCAGCCATTGGCTAGGCTTAGACGTACACGACACAGGAAAGTATGTAGTTGATGGAGAGAGCCGCAAGCTTGAGCCAGGAATGGTACTCACCATTGAACCAGGTCTTTACATAGGCGAAAGCGAAGAGATACCTCAAGCCTCCAGAAGGATAGGTATACGAATAGAAGACGATATACTCGTCACCGAGACAGGGTTTGAAGTACTCACTTCAGAAGTACCCAAAAAGATAGAAGAGCTTGAAGCAATTGTTGGAAAAGGATAAAGGCTGTGAAAAGGTGCCCTATATGCGATAGAAGATTTGATAGTCAAGCAATTTTCTGTCCTTATGATGGGCACAAGTTGAAAGAAGCTCTTGAGCAAGGACATCTTCAGTTCAATCTTCTACCTGACTTGCACTTAGACTTAGATTCAGACAAAGAAAGCTTAGAAGAAAGTCTTACGTCTCTTGCACAAACTGTATTGATGGCTCTTGAAGAATGCAAAGCACGAGATCAAATGTTGCTGAAAGACCAGTTGAAGCTTTACGAAAGATTTAACTCTTACTGCAGAACTATGCACTATTTTATCAACAACCTTCTTGCCGAAAGTAGCAGTTTTGAGTGTGAGCTGAGCTACAAGAATGAAACTGATCGAATGATTTTGAGGTTTTTACTTTCAATAGGAAAAGAGAAATACAAACGCTCTTTTCCAACTACCATTGCTTATAATCGCTTGCCAGTGCGTGAAGTACTATTTGATATAGACCTTTACGAAATTGGCTCAGAAAAAGACCTTCGCTACCTGCGTACAGAAAAAGTTGGAGGAAAGGTAGAGCGAGAGCTTGGAGTTATAAGCTACAAACTCTCGCCTCCTCAAACAATCAATAGCCTGGAACTTTTGAAATGGCTTGATAATTCATTCAAAAAGATCTTCAAACTTGCCTATTCCTAAACAATATCTACTTCAACTTTGCATTTTGAGGTGTAGGCGTTGAAGTTTTGCCAATATCTCTGACAGCTATCTGACCTCTTCTAGAAAAGTCTATAGATTCGGCCAGTATTCTTGCTGCTTCTTGTGGAGCGTGAAAACCAGTCGAATTTTCTGCTTCAACAAAGTCTAGATAGAACTGAGCACGACGTTGGAAATTGTGCGCTGGTGTAAGTTCTGCGTCTGTCTTGCCTGCTGCTTTTGCATTTTTTATATCAGCAATCAGATCCATTAGCGCATCCATTGCAAGATTTCTCATCCTGAAAGTTCGCTCTTGTATAGTTTCTACACGAGCTTTTAGCTCTTCTTCTGGCCATTTATGGCAGGTTTGGCAGGCATTGCTGATGTTTAAAAGTGGGCTGCGCACGTGGTGATCACTTATTTTCATCGCACCTTCGCGCTTGTAAGGCATGTGGCAATCGGCACAAGAAACCCCTGACCGTGCGTGTATGCCTTGATTCCAGAGTTCAAACTCTGGGTGCTGAGCCTTGAGTGCTGGCGCACCTGTTTCGGCGTGAGTCCAGTCTTTAAAGGCTACTTCGTCATAGTAAGAGATAATATCATCGACTTTCAGACCCTTAGCCCAAGGATAGACAAGCCGCTTTTCAGTCCCTTTGAAGTAGTACTCAACGTGGCACTGCCCACAAACAAACGACCGCATCTCTTGGCGTGTAGCCATACTGTTTACATCGTAGTCTTGAATGCCTTGCGATGCTTTGAAAGCTTTCATACCTTCAATAAACCCAGGACGAGTAATTCTAAGTTGCATTGTAGATGGATTGTGGCAGTCGATACAGGTTACAGGGTGCTTGAGTAGTTTTCTGGCTTCTGTGTAAGGCATCTGATTCATCTTCTCAAAGCCTTTGATCAAGTCTCCACCACCCAATTTTTTATTCTGAACATAGACAGAAGCATGGCACTGGGCACACGTTCCTGGCTGTTTTACTACTTGTTGGCGTTCTGTAAAAGTCTGGTCATCTAACATGTAAGCGTGTCCACGCTCTTCTCTAAAATCCTTCGAAAATGCGTATCCTGCCCACATAGTCTTTAGTCTAGTGTCTTCTTCTATCTTCGACTGTGAGACTATCGAGCGCGGATCGGCTTTTGTGGGAGTTTTTGGGATCGCTTCACTACCACCAAAGCGGGTTCTAACTTGGTCTACTGTGCGCAGATAGTCATCATAGTGGAGTGGGAAGTTCTTACCCCAGATTGCTGGGTCTTCTGTTTCATCATCAAGTTCAACTACACGATAGAAAGGATTTTTGGCTTCTTGTTTACGTTCGTAGATATTTACCAAAAGTCCTGTGATTATAGCTGTAGCAACTGCCGCTATAACTATTGTAAGCACTACTATTTTTCTCTTCTCTTTAGCAGAATGTTCTCTTCTAGTTTCCTGAGTCATACCTACTCCGTAATTAATATTCTTCAGTGCATATGCCCGACAGAACGGTGGCACTGTAAGCAAGAAATGGGTTCAGAATTCAACTCTGTTGCTTCTACAAACTCTTGGTGGCACTTCCTACAAGAGCTTTCAGTAATTTTTCTGTTGCGCGCTCTTATCTGTATAGGCTCGTCAAAGTAGCCAGTGGTAAAAGCGAAAGAGTGCCAAAAGCCATTTGAGGCTTTGCTAGCATACTTTGCAAAAAAGCCTTCAGGAGTATGGCAATCATTGCAAGTAGCTACGCTGTGGTGGCTCGACTTTAACCATCCATCATATTGCTCATTCATAATGTGGCAGTTTGCACACGCTGCAGGATCATTAAGTAGATAGGCACTGCCTTTGGCATAGATAAACGTGTACGATCCAACTCCAACCGACATCCCAAATGCAGCAGCTACTATAGTCAGTTTTACAATTCCTACTCTTGAAAGCCTTCGAAAAAGTCGCATAAGAGACAGAGACAGAGTTTCAAGCCTGTGAACTTGAAACAGGTCTCCTACCTTTCTAGGAATTTTTGCTACTAAGAAAACTTTTAATTATTCAGCAATTAGAAAATCTTATAGCAAACTGAATGCCAGAAAGGTTTTGCATAGAAAATGGCCTTTTTTGGGGAAAAATCACCTTACTCTACATATTCTTGCAGAAGTAAAGTGAGGATTTTTCCGCAATTTTGTCCAGTAATTGGTCACAAGGAAGGGTTTTCAACCGGTATTCTTCAGACCACCAGCAATAGCTGTAGTAATCATCAGTAACTTATTGAGTAGTTGCTCTGCTAATTGTGGATTGGTATCTTTTTCTACTCTCCATTTTTTGAGATTTTCTATCTGCAATAGATGTAAAGCTTTCAAAGGTTTTTTTCTTCGTTCAAGGTTATCAAGAAGACTTTGTCGGCGAATATTTCTGTCTTGCTCAAATAGTTCTGCAATCTGTGTAAGACTCTCTTTCTGTTCTTGCAAAATAATCTGCATAATCTCCTGACAAACTTGTCCATCTTTTACTAAAGCAGCATAAGCATTCATCAACTCTGTATCAGCATTCATCAGATTGGTCTCGACGTGAATTAGCGTGTAACGCAGGAAAGGCCATATATCTGTGTAAGCTTTCAGTTTCTCATACTCTTCTGGCAACTCTTTTTTCATCACCTTCAGAGCTTGGCCAGTACCAAACCAGGCCGTCAGGTTGAAGCGTGATTGGTGCCAGCTAAATACCCAAGGAATAGCACGCAGGTCTGCTAGTGTTCGAGTACCAGTCCGCCTTGCTGGCCTGGAACCTATCTTACTCTGCTCCAGCACATCGATTGGGGTCGATTGACTGAAGAACTCGATAAAAGAAGGGTGTTGCAGCAAGCTTTTGTATCTTTCCAAAGCCAAAGTAGCCAAAGTTTCTAATGCTTGAAGCGGGTATTCAGGTAAAACAGAAGGAGAAATGGTGTAGCTAGTCTGCAACGCAACTCCTGACAATAGCATTTCCAGGTTGTAGGAAGCATTCAACACGTTTGCAAATTGTTGGGCAATAGTCTCACCTTGAACAGTCAACTTCATCTGGCCACTGACACTTCCAGAAGGCATGCTGTCAAGAAAACGGTGGTACTTGCCACCCCCTCTGCTGATTGTGCCTCCAATACCATGAAAAAATCGGAGCCGCACACCATATTTAGTCGCTACTTCTGTTAACTTCTTCTCTGCTTGATGAATATTCCACCTGCTAGCAATAATTCCACCATCTTTATTGCTATCACTGTAGCCTAGCATCACCTCTTGTACATAAACATCTTCTGTTTCTCGCTTGTTAACAAAGTGAGATAGAAAAGTTTCCAAGATAGTGTCGGCCTGTCTCAAATCATCTATAGTTTCAAACAGAGGAACAATTTGGAATGACTGTGCATCCAACCCTGTCTCACGCATAAACAGATAGACTACTAACAGATCGCTTAGCCCACGAGTCATACTTACAATAAAAGATCCTATCCCATCTGAACCATAACGCTCTACATGGTCTTTAACCACACGATAGCAAGCTAAAACTTGATCGGCTTCTGATCCAAAAAGCTTTCCGGAAACAGCAAAAGGTCTTGGACTTTTGAGTTCTTCAGAAATGAACCTTACTCTTTCGGCCTCACTCCATGTGCTGTAAGTAGGCATGTCTGGATAGGTAGCATGCAAGATCTGATCCATAGCCTTGTCATGGAATGCGCTGTTTTGTCGTATGTCTAGACGAGCGAGGTAGAAACCGAAGCATTGTACCTGCCGCTCTATTGGAAATAGTAACTCCTCAACTATCTTTCCAGCTCCAATCTCCAGCAAACTCCTTCGAAGCAGCAATAGATCAGAGAGCAAAGCTTCTGGCTTTCTGTAGCAGAACTGCTCATCAGTAACGTCTTTCAAGCTGTTTTCAAGTTGCAACAGTATCAGATTGAGAAACTGCCTCCAAGGCTCGTGTAGATTGCGTGCTACGGCTTCTGTTCCGGCTATTCCAAATAGTTCTTGACGTTCGGCTATAGCTTTGATCAAAAAATCTGGTACAAAATTGCGCGTCTTAGAAAAGCTCAAACGCGAAGCTAAACTTGTCAGCTCTTGATAGTGCAAAGTAAGAGCAGCTTTGCGATGTTCAATAAGTGTACTTTGTGTTACCTCGGCTGTTACGTAAGGATGGCCGTCCCTGTCTCCACCAACCCAACTTCCAAATTGAAGCCTTGGAAAATGATCTGGTAGACTCAGTTTCTCTTTGCTGAAACCCATAGATATCCAGCTCTTGCGAAGCTGCAGATCGCTTAAACGTAATGCTGTTGGAAATACTTTTGTGAAATAGTGCATTACGTTCTTTCTTTCTGAAATTACGGTTGGCTTTTCAAGATACGCTTCCCCAGTTCGCCACCATCTTTCTAGCAACACTTTTAGCTCAGCTATGATGTTCTCTCTTTCAGTTTTTGACCAGACATTATTCTCCAGCTTTACTAAAAGAAGATATAGCTCTCGATGCAAAGTTAATACAGACAGTCGTTTTGCCTCAGTAGGGTGTGCTGTCAGAACGGGTATAACAAGAACCCTCTTTAACACCTCTACCATCTCATCTTCACTCAGTCCTTGCTGCTTCCATCTCCTAAAAGTTTCACACCAAGAGCCACGTATCGACTCTTTGCCAAACTGATCTTCCTGCTTCCTTCTAAACTGTACAGCCGCATTCTCTTCTACTAGATTCATCAACTGAAACCAAATACTTAGAGCTTGAATGTACTTTTCATCCTCCCCAAAATCTTCTTCATTAAGTAAAAACTGCTTGTCGCCTTCTGTCAGTAGTCCAGCAATTTTGTTCTCTTGAAGATCAGAAAGCACCTCTTTCAAGCTTTTCATTACTAGATCTAGATCTATAGCTATCTTTTCAAAACTATTTTCCAGCATTTTTTCTATCTCTTATCAAGTGGAGTTTTAGATTGGCCAATGAAGATTTTGGCCTTCCTTATAAATAACTTATATACCTTCTGAATTTGTAACCAGCTTTCCGAAAAAGAACCAGACATAGAGAAAAGAAGCTCAAAAAACCGCTTTTAACAAATACCATCCACACTAGTAATAATGAAGTGAAAATGTAGGTTAGATAACAGTATCAAGTCCAACAGCTTTTTCATAAATCATGACTAGAGATAGCAGATTCTATCCTGGTACATTTTTTGGAGTTTCTATCGGCTTGACAGCTATCAACTGCGGTTTCTAAAATAGTTTTTTGTTTTTAAAACCTTTCTTATTACTGGATTTGGAGAAGAGAGATTGAGTGTAGACGAATCTTCACAACCCTTAGCGACCGCCTCAACAGAGAACAAGATACTTCTTGGAGAAGCAGTTCCTGCAAAGAAGATGCTAGCTGCTTGTATCTTGGGCTACTGCATTCCAGGTGTTGGCCACCTTCTGCTTGGAAAGTATTTTCGAGGAAGCCTCTTTCTTCTGCTGATATTTGCAATGTTCTTTCTCGGTCTGGCAATGAAAGGCCAGATCTACTATCCCAGCCGTGAAGACCTATTCTCCATCTTCCCAAGTTTTGCAAATGTTGGTGTTGGCCTTGCCTACTTTGTATGCCTTTTGCGCGGCATTGGCGTTGGTAGCTTTCAGGCTGCTGCAGCTACATTTGAGTATGGTAATACTTTTCTATGGACAGCCGGACTACTCAACTACCTAGTAGTCTTGGATGCTTATGATATTGCAATAGGAAGAAAGAGATAGAAGGAGATAGGAATGCACCTTCTTGCTATGTTGGCCTTTTCTGTAATTGTTGGTGTTATTTTCGCTGCCGTAACTTCTGAAGTGAACACCCCTAGAGAACGTGTAATCTATGGAGTAAAGGTCTTTGGTTCGTTTGTAGGAATAAGCTTACTGATATCTTGGATCTTCTACTATTTACAGATGTAATAGCTAAGGCTCATCTCAAACAAACGCCCACTGCTAACTTGTTGTGGCATAGCCTACCTGCAAGTTTCTCTTTTTATAGCCAAAAATCTCACTGGCTAAGCTACCAGTATGACCTCAGATGCTTGCTATCATCAAGACGAATTGAGCCTTGCTTAGAGATAGAGACTCAACCAGATAAACAACAGTTGTATCTCTGTTTCAGAGCCAACCCGATAGAGAAAAAAGACTTAATGACATTCTGTAACTTATCAAGGATCATTGCCAAAGTGGCCAAAGCGGCCAAAGTGCCCAAGTCAGAGAAGTTCACCCTTGCAATATTAACAACAGTTTATATACGCTTTACACAAGCAGGAAAAAGTGTCTCCCAAATGCGTTAAATTGCTTTTTTAGAGGTAGACCAAGATGATTGGAAAGATGGTGGCTCAGTATCGAATTATCGAGGCACTCGGCAAGGGTGGCATGGGTAAAGTTTGTAAAGCTGTAGATACAAAACTTGACCGAACTGTGGTACTCAAGCTATTAGCTCGTGACTTACTTACAAACGAAAATGCACGCAGACGGTTTATGCGTGAAGCAAGGCTTGCTTCAGTACTCGACCACCCAAACATCTGTACTATCTATGAAATAGAAGAAGTTGATGGCTTCTACTACATCGCTATGCAGTATGTTGAAGGCCAAACACTCAAAAAAGCTATTAACAACAAACCGCTCCCTTCTAAAGCCCTCTTGTCTATAGCTCTTCAGATAGCCGATGCAATTGCAGCAGCTCATGACAAAGGAGTTATTCACCGAGACATCAAGCCACAAAACATTATGCTCACACCTCGCGGCCAAGTAAAAGTTCTCGATTTCGGACTAGCAAAAAGCCTCAATGAAACCTCTCAGCAAAGCCGTGAACTTACTGAGCAAGGACAGTCTCTCGGAACTCCAGCCTATATGTCTCCAGAACAAGCCCACGGACAGCGAGTTGATAGAAGAACTGATATATTCTCATTTGGAGTGGTACTTTACGAAATGGCTACAGGTGGAAAGCCTTTCAGTGCACAAAATAATGTTGAGCTACTTTATGCTATTTGTAATGAAAGACCCACACCCATAATAGATCTAAATCCTCGTGCTCCTCTAGGGCTTCAAGAGATAATAGACAAAGCTACAGCCAAGACACCTGCAGACCGTTATCAGTCGATGCATGCTATGTTGGCAGATCTTAAAAACATTGCCTCGACACTGATGCCAGGACAGAGCGTCGTACCAGACGGCATAACCAACCCTTA
>JAEUQL010000130.1 GCA_016789295.1 Blastocatellia bacterium
AGATTACGGGGACAGGACAATTTAAGGCTAAACTATAGATATTGATATCACTAAAACTTGCATTAGTTTCATGCAGTTCGAGCAGTGTATCTTGTGTACCACCAGAAGCAAAATATGTATCATAGCCAGTTAGTACTACAACTTTGCACTTAGTATCCTCACTCACAGAAATAAAAGCTTCTGTTAGATCTTTTATTAATTCTGTGGAGAAGGCGTTTTTACTAATTCGATCTTGCATAGTTATACAAGCAACGCCAGACTTATCTTGTGAAATATCTACAACTTTCATACTACCTACCTATTTTCCCACGGAAAAAGTCCCTTGGAAGCATAGTTAGCAATTGCACGTCTATTGTCAGGATCTAAGAATATCTCTCTGTTTGCTTCCACTGCAGCAGTTTCCCAACTGTCAATATAGCCATACATCTTTGAAGCATACTGTTTGTATTTCTTTATAGCTTTTGTTGATAGCCGTCCAAGTCTCAGAAAATGTCTTCTAACAATCTCATCTGAATTTGTGCCGTAGTCGTCTACAATTCCTAACTCTTTTGCAACCTCAGCAGAGACAGGTTTAGTAGTAATTGTCAGGTAATGAGCCTTTTGAAAACCTGTACGTCTTGTCAGAAATGGAAGTACACACGCAGGAAAGAGACCAAATAGTAGCTCTGAAAGCGCAAAGCTCGCGGTTGGTTCTGCAACTACAATATCACTAGCAGCAATAAAACCCATTCCGCCTGCCGTAACTTTGCCTTGAACCTGAGAAATAGCAACAAAAGCTTCTTCGGTGATCCGTCGCCATAATCTATAAAGGCGTACTCCCTCACTATTATCATATTGATGCTCTGAAAGTTCAGCAAAGTCAGCCCCAGTACAGAATGCTTCTTGAGAACCCCGCAACAGAATTACATTAACTGCACGCTCTAAACATAAGTCGATAGCAGTATGACACTCATCTATCATTTGACGGTTTATAGCATTTTGGGATTCTGGTCGATTGAAGGTGAGAAAAGATATATTTTCCCGAAATTGAAGCTTGATAGTCTGATAGTTTATTAACTCCATTCGTACCGCCGATGAAACTCGTTAATCTCTTTTAGAAAAAGACACTTATCCAAACCTCTCGATCTTGCTGCAGCAAGCATCTCTGGATCTATCACAGCAGAGCGAGTTCCGAATTTCACAGCACTACTGCCTTCTAGCAGTTGTGTATACTCTTTCATAGAAAGTTTGTAACGTTGGTTGAGGTGTCCTTCTATATTTAACTGTTTCAATTCTTTTTGACTTTCACTAGTAATAACACCACTAAAAAACTCAGATGCACAGCCAGATCCATAAGAGAAACAACCTACTCTTTTAGGTTCTTTTATCGAAGCTTTATCAATCAAGCTAGCCAGAGCAAGAAAGAGTGTTCCACCCATAATATTTCCAACTCTTTGACAAAAGATTAAGCTATCACTTACTCGTCTTTCAAAATCTTCTTCTATAGCTGCTGGATTCATACGATGAAGACGTCTAAGCATAGTGCGATGGGCACCTTTGACCATTCCACCAAAAGGAGTATGAAAAGCTAGAAAATCGAAAGTTTTAAGGAAATCAGCTCCTTCAACACGCTTCTGGTAGTGATTGAAACTGTTTTGGCAGCAATCAAGATAAGACATCAGAGAAAGATCTGCATCTCCTGCTTCACTATCTGGGACTGGACGGCACGTGTCCATAACTTCATATGTATAGTAACCGCTAGCACCTCTGTCTATCTGAAATATGCGTGGATTGTCACTTATGAGCATGGCCACGGCCCCTGCTCCACCACTAGGCTCAGCAAAAGACCAATCCATAGACATAGCATCACTGTCCCCAATTAGAAGAAAACGAGAAATGTCCGTGGAGATAACTAATGCTTTTGCCCCAGGGGAAAGTTGTGATAAGACCAAGCCAGAAGCCATCTGTAGACCAGCAGTCCCCGAATAGCAAGCTTGTTTTATTTCAAACAGTCTGCAGTTACGACTTAGTTTCAAGTAGTCGTGCACATAAGTACTCAATGATTTACCAAAATCTATTCCTGACTCAGTGCAAGTAATTAGTAGCTCTATTTTTGAGCGCTCGTCTTCGCTCAAACTATCTAATATCGGTTTAGCTGCATTTACTGCAAAAGTGACGGGATCTTCACAAGGTAGTGCTACCGTCTTTTCTTTCATCATTAGGTTATTAAAGCGTTGTAAGTCGAGCTTGCGGTACTCTGCTAGTTCCATCACATCAACATAAGCAGAGCCACCAAAAACATTCATTGCTTCAATTCCAACTTGAACCATTAAAACTCCTATTGAAGACCATTTTCTAGACAGAGTGCTGTGTTAATCCCACTAAAACCATAACTTAGACAAAGAGCTATTTCCACTTTATGGCTAACGCATTGTTGACTAACCCAGTTGATGCTATTAACTTCTGGCGTAATAAGATTTCTGCTAGGGTGTAGTTGGCCTGTTCTCATTTGTAGCAGTGTAGCAATAATCTCAACAGCACCTGCTGCACTCAAACCGTGTCCAGTGATCGACTTGGTTGTATTGATAAATGCATTTGAAAGATCAGAGCTGAGAATGGCATTTATTTCCGTTGTATCACCAACAATGGAGCCAGAACCGTGAGGGTTGACATAGTCAATATTTTTTGAACTAAGCTTTGATTGATCAAGTACCTTATCAATAACGGCTATCTCAGATTCTAAATCTGGGTTTGGGTTTCTATTGCCAGCAAGTACTGTGGCAGTGCCGAGAACTTTGCCATAAGGCTTAGCTTTACGAGAGGTAGCTGAGCGGATACTTTCTACAATTACAACACCACAAGCTTCACCATAAATAAACCCATCACGATGCTGATCAAAAGGTCTACAAGCCAACGGTGGTTCTTCTGCATAGCGAGTACTTCCCATAGCACCTACATTACGTAGTGCCTGACACTCTAGATAAGATATGTCAGTCATTGCCCCGATAGCAATGCAGACATCAAACCTTCCTGACTCTACAACATCGACTGCATGCATAACTGCAACCTGTCCACTGGCTGAAGCACCTCCTATTGAATATGCAACTCCTCTGATAGGAAATACTTCTGTACACAAACCACAAAGATCCGTATCCCAGAGTGATATTGAATAACTCGGTTTGACGTAAAGTGGATTGTTTGTATAGGCTTCTGTTGTATTTACAAGTTCTCTCTGCTGTAAGTTAGACCCACCAATCACAAGTGCTATTTTTTCTGGTGCTACTTCATCTAGACGAGCCTCGTCCCAAGCTTCTTCTAGAGTTGCCACTGTTAATTGGCTACAAAAGCTGAGCCTACGACTTAAGCGCTCATCCAATCTTTTTGAACTTGTGAAGTTGGAAATTTCAGCACCAATAAATGAAAGACCTGCTTTTTGGCGTCCCTGACGCTGCATAATCCCAAAAGAGTCTTTACCAGCAAGTAAAGATTCTACGAAAGAGTCTTTGCCTTGTCCTATGGCAGTGGTTATTCCGATTCCTGTAATCAGTGCTTTAGTCATAACGATGCTTTTTTGAGAAGTATCTCGACTAGATCGCCAAGGTTATTGGCTTTGGCAAGCTCGTGAGGTGGAATGGTCAGGTTGAGACCTTCAAGTGTTAATGTAACTATCTCTACACGGTCTACTGAATTTGCTCCTAGATCGACCAACCGATCATTGGACTTTATGCCATTTACATCGACAGAAGGAAGAATTTCAGCAATATTTTTTCTAACTTCATTCCAAATTATTTCTTCAGTCATTTATCTAACCCTTTATCTTTAATTTCACTAATAAATCTTCAAGATCTTGTTTGAGTCATTGACATCTTATCAAGTAGTGCAGCAGCTTCACTTGGGCTAAGTTGATAAGACTGTACTTGCTTGATTAGGCTATCAATAGATGAAATGTTCTCATTATTTGGTATTTCAGTGCTAGGTAAGTCTTCTTTGGCTACGCCTTTCTCTTTCACACCAAAGTTTTCTGCAATATATGTTGCCAATTTCTCAATTGTTGAATATTCATAGAGAGAGCTAGCAGCTACATCAACCCCTAGTTTCTTCTTGATAGCATGAATCCATTCAACAGCAATTACCGAATCCAACCCAAAATCTACAAAAGGCTTATTAAGAGTAACATCCGTTATTTCCATATAAAGAGCTTCTGCAAGCGTACTTGTTAGTACTTTTTGTAGGTTCTCCATTTGCTGTTTTGAAGTAGCTTCTTGCTCAACCGTTTCTTTCTTGTTTTTTGTCTTTTCAGAAAACTCTGTCAATAGATCAGAATTTGCCACATCTTTTGAGCTTAAATGTGTGATCAAGTGGGCTGCTAGCTGTTCTACGTCTGGATATTTGTAGATAGAATCAGCCGATAGTGAAGTACCAAAATGCTTATTTATCTCTCTAATCCACTCAAGGCCAACTACTGAATCCATGCCCAAGTCTAAAAATTTCTGTCTACTCCCTACCTCTTCGGCTTCAAGATAGAGTGCATCAGACAGGCTCTTTTTCAGCCAACTATCTATCTCCTTTTCCATTTTTGACAGAGGTTTAACAACTTTCAGTTTTTCCTGAATATTCTCTGTTTTAGTCTCTTGCTTATCACTGTTTGCTACTTCAGGCTGGCCTGACTGAACAGCCAAATTTGTAGTTGGGAAGGAATCAAAGCTATCTAACCTAACTTTTGTTTGTTGAAGAGAAGGTTGGTGCAGCTTCAATTTTTGTGCAGCCTCAGCAGGTGACAAAAGCTTGATTTTGCTACTAGAAGGCTTTGTTAGTGTGGCTTCTTCTAAAATCTGAACCTGCTGTCTAACAACTTCTGATTTTTCCACTATATCTGTAGCCTTGGAATCAGATCCCTTATGTTTTGGTAACCAGAAGCGTTTCCTGTCGAATGGATATGTAGGCAGAGAGATACGTCTTGGCCTATTCTCACCGTAAAGAGATGCCCAGTCGATTACAGCTCCATTGACCCAAAGTGCTGCTAGTTGGTCTAGTTTGCGGTTGAGAAGTAACGTATCTAAGTTATCTATTCTGACATCACTTAGTCCAGCACCTATCTCTATATCTTTTCCTGTCAGACTATTTGTGAAGTAAGTGCCATCTTCTTTTTCTTGTATAAATTTATTAAGAGAAGAGGAGAGGGAGAGGAGAGAATCAGCAATGAAAGCAAGACGAAAGTCCATATGGTCTCTGCCAACTTGAAGAGTGAAAGCAATGCGCTGCAGGTCAGCTTCAGAGTAGAGTTGGTCATCTATGGCTCGCAACAACCTGGCTGCAGACTCCTTCAACTGCTTCTGCTTCTTGGCTGATAAAACTATTACTACCTTACTGTCTGCTGTTTCTAAACTCTGCTCTCTGGCTTCATACTCCTGCACAATTATGTGAGCATTAGAACCTCCTGCTCCAAACGACGACACCGATGCTGTTCTGGCATAAACTCTGCCTTCTATCTCTGGTCTTTCCCACTTGCTCAACTCTCTCTGAACATAGAATGGTGTCTTGTCCAGATCTATATTCTTGTTGATTACTTCTGAATGCAGTGATGGTACCAACTCCTTGTGCTTGAGTTGCAACAGCACTTTTGTCAATCCTGCTACTCCTGCTGCACTCTCACAATGTCCTATGTTCGACTTCACTGAACCTATTGCACAATACTGCCTTCGTCTTACTCCAAATCCCTTGCTCAGCCCTGCTATCTCTATCGGGTCTCCCAATGCTGTTCCTGTCCCGTGTGCTTCCACATAGCTGATGCTCTCTGCCTCCACTCCTGCTTCTTCCATCGCTTCTTCTATCACTTTCGCTTGTGCCTGTGGATTTGGCACTGTGTATCCATTGGTCTTCCCTCCGTGATTTATCGCACTTCCCTTGATCACTGCATAAATATGATCTCCATCTGCCTCTGCTTCTTCCAACTTCTTCAGTAATACCGCTCCTACTCCTTCTCCTGGCACATATCCATCCCCTCCTTCTCCAAAACTCCTGCACTTGCCTTCACTCGATGCAAACCTACCTTGTCCCAACATTAAGTACTTTGCTGGATGGATCGATACATTCACTCCTCCTGCTATTACTACTTCACTCTCTCCTCTCAATATGCTCTGACATCCCAAATGTATTGCTGTCAGTGATGATGAACACATCGTGTCCACTGCCATGCTTGGCCCTCTGAAGTTGCAATAGTATGAAACTCGATTTGCTATCGATGATGGACTGCTTGACACCACTACCCCTCGTCCCTTCTCCATCTCCTGTGCTGCATACAATTGATACTCCTCGTACATCACTCCCACATACACTCCCACCTTCCCCTCTTTCCTCTTGCTCAGACTCTCTGCTGTGTATCCTCCATCTTGCATTGCTTCATATGCACACTCCAAAAACAGTCTCTCTTGCGGTTCTGTTATCTCTGCTTCTCTTGGCGATATGTTGAAAAATAGTGGGTCAAACTCTTCTACTCCTTCTATAAATCCTCCCCATTTTGCATATGTTTTTCCCTCTTCTACTTTCCCATACCATTTCTCGTGTTCCCATCTCTCTTTCGGTATTTCTCCTACACTATCTTTTCCTTCTCTCAGGTTCTTCCACATCTCCTCTTTATTCTTTGCTCCTGCATACCTCCCTGCTACTCCTATCACCGCGATGTCTTTTGATTTCCCTTCAAATTTTTCAACTTCTTTCTCTTTTGCACCCTTCTTGTCTTTCTTGCTGGCAGAGACAAAGCGGGAAGGTTTTACATTTTGTAGTTTTTGGACACCATTTGTAGTAGCAGTGTTTTTAGAGATAGACTTTTGAGCATTTGAAACGGCAAAACTGGAAGAAGCAGAAGATGGATTGGCAGCAGCATTATGGGTTTTGGAATTCTGCTGTGCTATCAAACGATCTCCACCAATTGCGGCTAAGTGAGCTGCAAGCTGGCGAACGTTGCGATATTCGAAGAAGAGCGTCTTGGAAAGCGATCCAAAGGTCTTCTCTAATGAATCTGTCATTTGAATTATCATTAAAGAATCGAGACCATAAGCATTGAAGTCGGCATTGATCTCTATGCGGTCTATAGAGATATTTGTAGCTTTGGAAAGAACCGTTTTTACCAACTGTTGAGCTAATACTTCTGCACTTTCATTTCTCTTCTCGTTATGGAGATTTACTGATGATGTCACCTCTGCTTTTGGTAGAACTTTACTAGAAACTTTTTCTACTACATCAATCAAACCCCGCAGAGTTGTCTGTTTGCAGAACTCACCATAAACATTTTCTAGCTTAAATTTCTCATTTAGCCGCGCAAAAACTTGATTTAATCCCTGAATGTCTAGCCCAAGCTCATCAAATGTAGTCTCAAGGTCAAGTTCACTTGCTTCAATATCGAGAATCCGTGCTACAGCTTCAATAACATTATCTTTCATATTGCTTTGCTCAGTCTCATTAACCATTTCTGTCGGAGTAGTTGTGGATATTTTGGTAGAGGTTAGCAGTTTGTCTTGCATAGTCTCAGAAACCCCTTCCATTACAAGCAGTTGTGATTGTGAAGATTGTAATGCTTTGTAAAGAGCCGACATGGCATTATCGGTTGACATTGGCAACATACCAAATCTCTCGTAAAGAGCCTTGGCAGCATGCGGAGCTAGATTCATCCCACCGTCACGCCAAAGTGGCCAATTTATAGAAAGCGTTCTACCAAAACGCTCACCATCCAAAACAAGCTGATTTCTCCAGTAAGCAAAACTGTCCATAAAACCGTTTGCTGCTGCATAGTCAGACTGTGCAGGATTACCCAATTCAGAAGTTATTGAAGAGCATAGTAAGAACAGATCTAGCCGCAAACTCTTTGTGAAACGGTCTAAATTTTCAGCTCCAATAACTTTTGCAGCAAATACTTCTGTTAGATCTTTTGGTTTCTTATTCAGTATGAAATTATCTCTTGTGACTCCAGCAGCGTGTATCACTGCGTTGAGAGTGCCATAATCATCAATGATCGAAGTAATCAACTCTTCCACTGCGGTTGCATCTGCAATATCCACTTTTTTGTAAATAGTATCTATTCCAAGCTTTTCCAGTGCTTCTATCTTCTGTTTAATTTCTGGATTTACAGCAGAACGGCCTACCAACACAACAGTTGCTTTTCTGGCTTTTGCTGCTATCTCAGCAGCAAAAAGAACTCCTAAACCTCCTGCACCACCTGTAATGAGGTATACACCTCTATCTCTCCAAATATTCTTCATTACATAGTTTGAACTGTTTGACTCCAGTTCTTGCCATTTAGGTGTTAGACGTGAACCATTCTTATACTTTATCCAAGTATCTTCTGGCAGAGCAGCATTCTGCTTTAGGATTGTAGTGAGTTGGTTTGTAGAAGGTGTGAAGTCAAGTTCGATAACTTGACCAATTACTTTTGGGTTTTCAAGCTTGGCTGTAGTCAACATGCCTGCAACCCTAGCAAAAAAATCTTGATGGATTCCTGGGACTAAAACTACTTGAAGTAGTACTTCTGACCTTGGACTGCTACTTAAAAGCCTTTGCAACCGATCTAAAACTTGCAGAGTGAATGCTTGATACTGCTGAGGCAAAGTACCTGCTTCTGGTTTCCAACATACAAGATCGACATCGGGCAGTTTGATATCTAGACCAGACACAAGAACAGAATGCTGCTGATATGAAGGAGGCTGCGGGGTAATGTTTGTGTTACTTTCTATCCAAGTTCGACCTGCTAACAGTAAAGAGGTCTTCTCCTTTTCACGCTGTATGGTTGTTGCGTCAACAATCCTGAAACAGAAGCCAGTAAAGCTGACAGCTATTGCACCATCATCATCACAGATATCTAAATCTACTTTTAGAAGGGTATCATTTGCTACATCAGATCTAGAAACAATAGCCCAAGCCGATGATGGAAGTTGCCTATATATTTCTATCTTGTCGGAAGCAAAAGGCACAATTGCACCAAAACGACCTTCTGCATGTAATAGTCCTATGGAAGCTTGTAATGCAGCGTCAAGCAATGAAGGGTGCACAAAGAATCGGTCACTAGTGTCAGCTATAG
>JAEUQL010000131.1 GCA_016789295.1 Blastocatellia bacterium
AGAAATAGTCTTTTTTAGTAAGACGCGGTGCCCGATGGCTAATGGTATGAGACCGAGAGGTTCTATTAAGGCGACAATTGCTGCAGGAGCTGTTCTGATAGCCAAGTAGAATGCTAGTCCGCTCCCAGCAGCCATCAAGAGTGGCAACCACCAGTTCTTCAAAGCTACTTTTGATATTTTTGCTCCAAATAGAAACTGTGTTGCGGCAGCAGCAGCACACTGAGCAACGGCTATCTGTCCCATCTGCAGACCATGTTTTGCTGCGAGTCTTAAAACTATTGCTTCGGTCGAAAATATTATTGTTGCAATGAGAACAAGTAGAAGAGCTTGTCTGTTAGACGTTCCCCATTTTTTCAAATGAAACCCTCAAGTAAGTAGGATAGGCAGTACGCAAGACTATAACATTTCTTTGGATAGAGAGAAAATAGCTCTGTAAGTTTAGATAAAGTGAAAGCTCTTTTTGCGTCTTAAGCTCAAAATGGCTATAATTGGCGGCTAAATTAAAATTACAGAGAGAGTTTTTGATGGTAGTAAAGATAGATTCACCATCTGGAATTGAAGAGAAGTTGATCAAGCACAACTTAAAGGTACATTTTAAGGAGCTTGCACAAAACAGTTCAACACCAGAACTTTATACAAGTAGTTTGTATCAGCAGCTAAAAACAGATATAGAAGCTGTTTTGAGAGGCTGTGAGTACAGAAAAGGTTTAGGGTATGATTTGCCAGAAAAACCTTTTTATCGTGCAGTAGCTTGGAATGTAGAACGTGGTATCTGCTTTGAGGCAATTCTTGAAGAACTCAAGACTAATGCTATTTTGAGCAGAGCGGATATTTTGCTGTTGACAGAAACTGATCTAGGCATGGCTAGGTCAAATAATCGCAATGTAGCACGCGAACTTGCTCATGAGTTGGGCATGAACTACTACTTTGTACCTGCTTACATTAATCTCTGCAAAGGTAGTGGTATAGAGTCGGATTTTGAAGGTGAAAACGACCTGTCACTTCACGGTAACGCGATATTGTCGAGATATCCTATAAGAGATCTCCAACCAATCCCTTTACGAAATGCGAAAGACAAGATGAAAGGGAAAGAGAAGAGGATTGGGAATCAACAAGCATTAGCTTTGACAGTAGATTTTCCTCAAGGATCTGTTCGAGCAGTTTGCATACATTTGGATGCACTTTCTGCACAAGTTCAAAGGCAACGACAGATGGAAGTTATACTGAAAGAGTTAAAAGTGGAAAAAGGGATACCTGTAATACTTGGTGGAGATCTAAACACGAGTACTTACAACTCAAGACATGCTTTTTATGCAATATGTGGTTTTTGGTACAGAGTTTTCATGGGTGCTGGAAATGTGATAGCAAACCACTATCCTTATCCAGAGAGATATTTTGAGTCAGGACTTTTTAATCTAATAAAGAGTTATGGGTTTGATTATGAAAGATCTAATCAGCTAGGTGCTGGAACCGTTCATTACAGTACATCAGATTTCAAAAAGTATAAGAATCTGAGCGATTGGGTTCCGCAGTGGTGTTTTGCATTTATAGAGTGGGCACTTAGATCGCATGGTGGTAAATGTTCACTAAAACTCGACTGGTTTGCAACCAAAGAGGTAAATGTAGTTACAAGGCCGTTTCAAGATGGTGAGCATACAGCTACCCAGCCTTTTGTAATAGGTGGATTAAATGAGGATGGTAAGGAGTTGTCGGATCACGATCCAATAGTCTTAGACTTCACGCTATAGAGTTATAAAAATTGAAAAAGCCACAGAATCAAAATTCTGTGGCTTTTCTGCTTTCTGAATGAA
This sequence comes from Blastocatellia bacterium, assembly GCA_016789295.1. Taxonomy (GTDB): domain Bacteria; phylum Acidobacteriota; class Blastocatellia; order Chloracidobacteriales; family JADJPF01; genus JAEUQL01. The sequence goes on from JAEUQL010000131.1 coordinate 1,812, forward strand.
GCTGTTTTTAGTCTTCTCCTTCACCAATATTTGGGTGACGTGGGAACTTAGTATACGGAATACGGATTCCACGGAAGAAGAATCTATCAACTCTTCTTTCTGGTGGAGCTTCAAAGAACTCACTACCAAATGCAGAGATAATGTCGTCCTGATCGATACCATCACCAGAGATGCCAATGGCTCCAGCCTGTCTGCCACCCTTGAAGAGAGGGCTACTGCCAGCAAAGACCATGGCTGTATTATTTAGAAGAGAGAATGCCCTACCATTTGTAGCATCACAGAAATTCCTGTCTTTTGGAGCAAGTCCAAGAGCGTTGAGAATACTGCGACCGATGATGTTTGTAAGAGGGCTTTCACCTTTACGTCTTCCCTGCAACAGATAGTCTGTCTGGAAGCCGTTGTTCAGAGGGCTGAAGTCTCTTGGCTGTGTTGAAAGTGGACCAGCACCCAAGTCTTGTCTATCCTCGATTCCATCTGGATAAAATGGACGATGTAGCCAACCAACTGAACGGCTTGTTAGAGCAAACTGACCATCCATCTTCAGACCTTCTGCTTGTACACGATCTACATACTGACCAACACCAGCTCTCCTGAGTATGTCAGCAGCATCAGGTCTGCTAAATAGCGTTGAAGATCTTGCTTTCTCAACAGAAACGTCAAAGCCAAATATTGGTGCGTCAGGAGTACTGACAATGCCAAGTACGTTGCCCTCTACATCTACTACAGTGAGGTTGACCTCAGCAAAGACTTCGATTGGGCGACGTATTGCAGCACGTGTGCGATAAGCTTGAGTAGTTCCCTGGAAGAGGATCTGCTCAACATCGCTCGCTGTGAGTCCTGCGCCATTTCTGGTCTGCTCGTTCTTGAATGGGAAGAAGCGGTTAACAACGCGAACAGGCTTGTCTCGTAGCATTATGTCACGAAACTCTGTTGGTACTCCTGTGCGAATTCTTGGTGTAGTTTCACCAGGAAGAGGCAACAATTGACCTGGAAGCCTGTCAAATGGAATTGTCTGTACACTTGGAAGTGTGAAAGGTCTTCTGTAAGGAAGCCTGATGCCATTTACAAGGATTTTGTCTCCAGTAATTGAGTCTGGAGCTTCAAAACCTCTTACAGAGGCAAAAGCCACCATCTCTTCTACACCTTCTCTGAAGAAGAGTTCATCACTTGTGGTCAAAGGCTTTCCAAGATCTTGTGGTCTATTGAGAAAGACAGTGTAGAGGCCATTAAGTTCTACACCTAGTCCACCAGCCATTATTCCGTTTTTGTAGATAGGCAGTCCGCCTGGGTCACCAGAAATTCCTAATGGGAGACCAGGCATTTTGACATCGCTACAGCCAAGGCTCGATATCTGCACACCAAAGAGCGGGCCGCTCTGTGTGTTTTTGATAAATGGTGGTAGGTGTTCTCTAATAATGTATGCTGCAGATCTTGTTGAGAAGGCGTTTCCTTGAGTTCCAAAGAAAGAACCTGTGCCAGCTTTTGATAGCGCAGCAGCTTCAGCAGGGATAAGCCCTTCGGCAAATCCACCTGGGCCGCCAGCGTTTTCAAGTCCTTGATTTAAGGCTCCAACATCTCTGACAGCAACTCTCTTGTCTGCTCCAGTCATTCTGTAGAAAGCTAGAACGTTTCCTTCACGGTCAGTGATACAGAATGTGCCAGCAAAGCCAAGCTGCTGAGCCATAGATACACCTTGAGCGATAATGGTTCTGATATCGTCTTGTGTTAATGGGCTGGGGCCTATTGCACTTGGGATGATAGCCAAAGTCTCTTTGACTTCAACTCCATCAGCATTGCGTAAGGTAATGGTGGCAACTCCATCTGGGAAGTCAGCTCTTCGAAGTCCTTTTATTATTACAGTCTTTGAATCTCGAATCTCTATCTGGCCTTTGGCCATAATTCCGCCGACTTGACCACCAGAGTGAGACTGTAACTGCACAAACATTCCAGGCTCAAAGTTCTCGCCAACAATTACCATCTCTCGCTTTTTTCCACCTTTTAAGATGGTTTTGTCTCTATCTATCTTGGGAGTGGATCCCGTGGTAGCACGGGGTTTCTCGAAGCCCCAAAAAAGCATGCAAGCTATTAGGGCAGCAGAAAACAATGCCGTAACCCAGACAGACCTATACTTTTGGTTTGCCATAAGTTTCCTCCGGCAACAAATTTTATATTGAATTTTTACCGTATCACCGTGCTGGGCTACAGGATTCTGTATCGCGAGCCTGTAAACTTTATCGAAGATATCACGAAGAAGTTGCTTCTGTCTAGTCAGTAACGTTATAAAACCAAGAAGCAGAAAGAGATTATTTCTCTCTCATAATCGTTGCCTATTGATAAAAGAGTATGTTACTATCCGCTCAACCGTAAATCACCATAACTATATTTGGGCAAGATTCCCTTCGCGATTGCAGCAAGTGCAAAAAAAGAAGAACTAAACAGGCAAAGCCGAAGCCTTAGGCTCATAAATAATTAAAAACTATAGGAAGTAGGACTATGAAAACGTGTAAAAGGCGTGTCATTGGCAGGGGACTAATTTTGTCCATCGTGTTCTGCCTGATGCTCCTGTCTCCTTCTGTTTGGGCACAGCAGAGCAGTCCACCTCAAAATGGTAATTTCAAAGGACTTCCTAATCTCCTAGCGAGCAATGTTAGCCCCGCGTCAGATGAAAAAGGGCAAGAGGGCAAGCGGCCTGCTGAGGAGAAAGAGTCGTCCGAGAAAGATCCTGGCTCATATGACGTTCCGTCAGGTGGTGGAGCTCCTCCAACTCCGGATGGTGCAGAGGAACCGCCTTTAGGCTATGCAGGTCGTAAGACCGGCGTTGTCAAAAATGCGAAAGTTACAGAAGAGCAGGAATCAGGTGACTTTATTCCGGTAGATGATCGCTGGCGTGTAGGTTTTCCAGAATGGAACCGCCACCCAGGGGTAGATGCCGATTATCCTTACACAAAAGGTCGTTTGATCAACCCATATCGTCAAAACGTCTTGAAGGGTGACTATCCAGTCATAGGCAATGACAAGTTCTTTATGTTGAAGCTTGTCAGCGAGTCGTTCTTCAGCGTCAGACGCATACCCCTTCCAAGTGATGTCAGTGCTCAGCGTCCAGATGCAAGAGAATTCTTTGGACGAGCAGGGCTTTTCTTGTATAACCAGAACTTTATGATTGCTGGAGATCTCTTTCAGGGTGCAGCATCATTTAAGCCAGTGGATTGGAGAATCCACGCAATGGTTGCATTCAACTTCAACTACGGTTACTCGAAAGAGAATGGTGTGTTGAGAGTTGACGACCGTCTTGGGAACACAAGAAGAGATGGGCACATAGCACTTCAGGAAGCTTTTGGTGAGTACAGACTTGGCGATACAACCAAGTTGTTTCCATTCCTTCGCGGAAGAGGCAGCAAAGGTGGCTACAGTCCATATTTTGATACAACCTCTATAAGAGCGGGTATTCAATTGTTTAACAGCGATTTCCGTGGTTTTATATTCAATGATACAAACCTCGGAACCAGACTCTTTGGAAACTTTGCTTCGAATCGCTATCAGTACAATGTGGCTTTCTTCAAGATGCTTGAAAAAGACACCAATAGCGGTCTGAACACCCTAGACTTGGGTCGTAACCAAGAAGTCTTCATCGCCAATCTCTACAGACAGGACACTTTTAAGAAGGGATACACTGTTCAGTTCAGTTATCACTACAATCGTGATGACGGTTCCTTCTTTAATGACTTCAACGGCTTTCCGGTCAGACCTGGAATTTTGGGTTTTGGTGTTCCACATAGAGTAAGAGCGCACTACATAGGCTTTACAAGTGATGGACACTTTGGCGAAAAACTCCCAGGAATCTTTGGAAAGATCGGTGGAGGTCTTAATTTAAGTACTGCCTTCTATCAAGTTTTGGGTAATGACAGTTTCAGTGGTTTTGCTAATCGTAGAGTTGACATAAATGGTCAGCTTGCAGCAGCAGAACTTTCTGTAGATCGTGATTGGTTGCGTTTTAGAACCAGCTTCTTCTACACATCTGGTGATGACAACCCAACGGATGGTACAGCCCGTGGGTTTGACTCTATTCTAGATGACAACAACTTTGCTGGTGGTAAGTTCAGCTTCTTCAATCAAGTCGGTATCCCATTCTTGAATACGACTGCGCAGCTAACTACTCCACTTAGCCTTATTCCATCTCTGCGCACAAGCAAATTGCACGGTCAGGCCAATTTCATAAATCCTGGTTTGACTCTCTATAACGCTGGCTTGGACGCGGATTTAACACAAAAGCTCAGAGTTATTGCAAACGTTAATTTCATTAGGTTTAACACTACTGAAGCTCTTGAGCTAGCTATCTTCCAGCCAAGGATAGAGAAGTATGTAGGTACGGATTACAACGTAGGTGTTAGGTACCGTCCATACCTCAATGAAAACATTGTGATCTTCTCTGGTATAGCAGCATTCCAGCCTGGCGAAGGTTTTAGGTCTATTTACACCTCGAACTGCACCCCTGGCCGCTTGCAGTGCGGCACAGAAAAAGGCAGCAAAATGCTCTTTAACCTATTTACAACTGTCAAACTAACCTACTAGTTAGAAGTTGTTAAGAGAAAGTTAGATTCTGAAAGGAAGAAAGAAACTATGACTCAGACAAGTCGCAATACTGCCTTGAAGCTAGTTCTAGTGGCTGCGGTTGCCTGGGTCGCCATATTTACAATCTTCTCCGCTGAACCTACTTCATCAGCAGATGATGGTGCTACTCCTGTAGCGGCTTCGGGGAAGAAGGCAGAGGGGAAGAAGAAAGATCGTAAAAGCGACCCCGAGAGCAAGGGCTGTCTGTCTTGTCACGACGGCTCAGAATCTATGCACCAGGCTACGAGTGACTTTGATCTCGGAGTAGGATGTATAGACTGCCATGGCGGCAATCCAGAACCTGAAATTTCTCCAGGTGACACAATAGGCTCTGCAAGCTATAACCAAGTTAAAGACAAAGCACACGTTCATCCTCGCTATCCAGAGGCTTGGGGCAAAGAGAAGAAAAAGAAAGAGCTTTCAACTCGTAACCCCGAAAGGACAAATGCGCTTCTCAACAGAGAAAGTCCTGAATTTATCAGATTTATCAACCCAGGTGATTTGAGAGCTGCACAGATAAGCTGTGGAACAGCCGATTGTCACCCACAAGAGGTATATCAGAGCAAGAAGAGCATGATGACTCACGGCGGAATGTTGTGGGGTGCTGCTCTTTACAACAATGGAGCTATTCCTTTCAAGAATACTCAGTATGGTGAAAGCTACAGTACTGACGGTCGTCCACAGAGGATTCAGACCATACCAATGCCAACACCAGAAGAGACAAGAACAAAAGGTGTGCTTCCATTCCTCAACCCACTACCTCGCTATGAGATAACACAGCCGGGCAACGTGCTGCGTCAATTCGAGCGTGGTGGCTTTGAGAAAGGTCTTCCATCAGATATTGGAAGTCCACTCATAGACGACGATCCAGGTAAACCGGATCTGAAGCTGTCAAGCCGTGGCTTTGGTTCACAACTTCGTACAGACCCAACATTTCAAGGGTTGCAGAAGACACGTCTGCTCGATCCACTCCTATCATTTATGGGAACAAATGATCAGCCAGGCGACTTTAGATCTTCAGGTTGTACAGCTTGCCACGTTGTTTATGCAAACGACCGTGACCCAATGCACTCTGCTGCATTTGCCAAATTTGGCAACATGGGTATGACAGAGACAGAAGATCCAACCATTGCAAAGAATGAGCCTGGTCACCCGATCAAGCACGCAATGACCAACGGTATTCCTTCGAGCCAGTGTATGGTTTGCCACATCCACCCTGGTACTAATATGGTGCTTGGATACTTTGGCTACACTTGGTGGGACAATGAAACCGATGGCGAGCACATGTACAATGGTGCTAAGAAGTTTGAGGATATGAGTCCAGAAGAGGCTGAGGAGATACGCTTCCGTAACCCAGAAGGTGCGGCTGTTCGTGGTCTCTGGGGACAGAGCAAAGAGTTTCTGGCCGAGCTTTGGAAAGAAGTCAATCCTAAGCTGAAGCATACACAATTTGCAGACTTCCACGGACATGGTTGGGTATTTCGTGCAGTCTTCAAGCAAGACAGGTATGGAAACTTGCTTGACAAAGACGGAAATAAAGTCAGCTTTGACGATCCTGAGAAGTTTAAGAAAGCTGTCCAGCTACGCGACATCCACCTTGAAAAAGGTATGCACTGCGTAGATTGCCACTTCCGATATGACAGCCACGGAAATGGAAACTTGTATGGTGAGCCAAGAGCAGCCGTTGAGATTGGATGTATAGATTGTCACGGAAATATCTATGCAAAAGCCAATGGTAAAGCTTCGGGTTTCGCCGCAGGTCAAGGACGCTTTGGTGGCAAAGTTATCAACAAGAAAGATGGTATCGATATGGCCAAGATTCGCACGCCTTTTGGCAAGAGAGTCTTTGAAGTCGATAAGAAGACTGGCGATATCTACCAGAACTCTATGGTAACAGAAGGTCTCAGATGGAAAGTTGTACAGACACTTGATTCCATCGACCCAAATCACCCAGATTATGATCCAGACTCAGCTCGTGCCAAGACATACCTAGATGGTACTTGGGGAAGTGTTCCAGATCAGAAAGATGACATGAAACTTGCTCACTCTGATCAGAAGATGACCTGCTATTCGTGCCACACTGCTTGGACAACAAGCTGTTTTGGTTGTCACTTGCCAATGGAGGCCAACAAGCAACGTCCGGCTCTCCACTTTGAAGACCGAGCAAAAGGTGAACGTGATTCAAGAGATCAGTTCCGTAACTGGACATCTTACAATTTCCAGACACTGCGCGATGACATATGGTTCTTGGCGGTTGATGGAACAGTCACTGGACACCGTATAGCTCCAGCACGCTCTAGTTGTGCTGTGCTAGTGGGTTCACAGAACCAGACACGTAACTGGATATACAGTCAACAACAGACAGTGTCGGCTGAAGGCTTCTCAGGCCAAGCATTCTCGACCTTTGTACCTCATACTGTCCGTTCAGATGAGACCAAACAGTGTACTGATTGTCACATCTCTAAGGAGAAGGACAACAACGCCTGGATGGCTCAGGTGACAATGCAGGGTACAAACCTTGTCAACTTCATGTTCAGATTCGTCTATGTTGCAACTGGCAAACATGGATTTGAAGCAGTTGCTGTAACCGAACGTGATGAACCTCAAGCAGTAAT
>JAEUQL010000132.1 GCA_016789295.1 Blastocatellia bacterium
CTATTACTCCAATCTCAGTTGGAAAAAGAGCCTACAGCTAAAATCATCGACGATCCAACCACTGCTTCTGGTGAAGCTAGTGTCTATATATGGATCAAAGAAGATCTATTTGCTGCATCCGACAGTTTGCAGCAGCTAAAACAGCTCGATCAAGTGATAAAGGGTAGTACAAACAATTTCTTATCAAGCTCTTTTTACACAAGTCTCAGTGAAGTGTACAAAGACGGAGCCAATCTGATTGTTGCAGCCGATCTTGAAAAGATAATAGCTTCCAAAAAAGGGTCTCCAACGTTTGGTAAAATGGGGTTGTACAACTTTAAGCATTTCATAATGCAGCAGAAAGAGGTTGAAGGAAAGACACAAAGTCGCGCTGTCTTCAGTTTCAAAGACCAGCGTACAGGCATTGCCTCTTGGTTGGCGTCTCCTGGCCCAATGGGTGCTCTGGAATTTGTCTCTCCAGAGGCAAATATTGCAGGTGGTTTTGTTGTCAAAAACCCAGAATCACTAGTTGAAGAATTGATGGATTATTTGCAAGAAAGTCCTTCATCACTACGCCAATTAAGTGAGTTTGAACGTCAGCACGAGATAAGCATCAGCAAGGATATAGCTGCAACACTTGGTGGTGAGGTTGCTTTTGCAGTTGATGGCCCAATTCTTCCTACTCCTTCTTGGAAAGTTGTACTGGAAGTTTATGACCAAGTACGCTTGCAACAGGCTCTAGAAAAACTTGTTGTGGAGATGAGTAACTGGAAACTTTCTCAAGGCCAGTCAGGATTGAAGATGGAAAGTGTGGATGTAAATGGTCGCACTTTCTATGTAATCAAGATAGAAGGATTTCCAGTAGAGATACATTACACATTTGCTAACGGCTATATGGTAGCAACACCAAGCCGTGCACTTCTGGAAAGAGCATTGCTCTATCGTGAATCTGGAACATCCCTGCTACGTTCGGCAAAGTTTACAGCAGGTTTGCCAGAGGATGGGAATACAAACTTCTCAGCAGTTTTTTATCACAATGTTACAGGGTTGATAGGTTCTATGGCAGACTTGATGGGTAGCTCAAAGAACTCTGAGCAAGGTAAAGCACTACAAGCACTTGCAAATTCAACTGTTCCAACACTTGTTTGTGCATATGCCAGCCGTGACCGTATTGTTATAGCTTCTAACACTGAAGGTGGCCCTTTTGGTCTTAGTCCTGCAAACCTTTTAGGTTTACCAAATTCTTTTGGAATGCAGCAGATACTTGAAAAGGCCATTAAGTAAATTGATAGAGAATTCAAAGTTCAAGGTTCGGGGCAAGACTCTAAACCGAGCCGTCTAAAGACCCAACCCCCCTTGAATCTTGAACTTTGAAACTTAAAGTTACAGAATATGAGTCCAGTAATCGAACTTGAAAATTTAGAAGTAAAACTTGGTAAAAGAGCAATCCTTAAAGGATTAAAAAGCACGCTTTCAGGGCGTGCCATAGGTCTTTTAGGCCCAAATGGTGCTGGCAAGACAACGCTTATTCATACACTACTTGGTTTTTATTCACCCTCAAAAGGTAGCGCAAGGATCTTTGGAAAAGATATAGAAAAAGATGCAAAAAAGGTTCGTGCTCAAGTTGGTTATATGCCAGAACGAGATTCTTTTATCGCTGGAATGAGCTGTGTGCATTTTGTTTCTATGATGGGTGAGCTGTCAGGTCTTCCAACAGATGTAGCACTTGAACGTGCTCACGAAGCACTTTTTTTTGTAGGGCTTGGTGAAGCTCGCTACAGAAGTGTTGATACTTATTCACTGGGAATGAAGCAGTTAGCCAAACTTGCACAGGCACTAGTTCATGGACCAAAACTCATAATACTCGATGAGCCTACTAATGGACTCGATCCACCAACCAGACAGCGTATGCTCAAGTTGATTCGTGATATTAGAGATAGCAATCAAGCCTATATACTGCTCTCATCACACCTTCTGCGTGATGTGGAAGAATGTTGTGAAGAGATATTGATATTGAAAGATGGGCATATAGTCACTTACTGTAATCTTGAAGAGGAGCGCAAGCTCAATCAACATTTTCTTGAGATGGAGCTACGTGGCAATACAGAGCTTTTTGCAGAGGAGATTTCAAAGCTTGGTTGTGAATATGCAATAACTGCAACGAATAAACTAAAAATAGTTATGCAACAAGGAATTAAAGTGTTAGATCTTTATCGTATAGCCCAAGCTCGTGAAGTGCAGATACGTCGCCTCAACTACAAACGCGATTCTTTAGAAGATATTTTCTATAAAGCAATGGAGGAGAGAAATGGCCGTCTTTGAGCAGTCATACAGTCTCTATTCTGGGAAGCTCACACCTTCTTGGTCGAGGTTTCTGATAATTCCTCGCCACGCATACAGAGAAATTTTTCGTTCAAAGATCAACCTATCATTCTTTCTAGCATGTTTTATATATCCTTTTGTCTCTCTAATACTCATCTACTTACACCACAACTCTAGTGCTCTGCAGATGCTCGATCTGAAGATAAATAACCTAATAGCAATAGATAGTATATTTTTTTACAGGCTAGCTTACCTTCAAGGAATAATGAGCTACCTTTTTACACTAATGGTTGGCCCAGACCTTGTTGCACGAGATCTTACAAATAATGCATTACCACTTTATCTATGTAGACCTTTATCACGTACTGAATATGTGCTGGGTAAAATGTCAACAGTTTTGATTCTGCTTTCTGCTTTTACTTGGCTACCTGCTACTCTACTCTTCTTTTTTCAAGTCTATCTGGAAGGTAGTCAATGGTGGATGAGCAACTACTTTATGCTTTCAGGTCTAATTTTTGGCAATATTGTCTGGATAGTTATGATTGCACTATTATCACAGGTAATTTCTGCTTGGGTAAAATGGAAGGTAGCAGCACGAGGACTTATGTTTGGCCTCTATTTTGTGTCAAGCATAGTTTCAAATGTTTTTTATGAGATCTTTGAAGTAAAATGGGCAAAATTACTGAGTATTGGTGAGCTTATAAGAACAGTCTGGCGAGTGACATTGCAACATCCAAATCCACCAGAAGTTTCTATATGGTCTGCAATAACTGTGATAGGCTTGGTATATATCATTTGTATCTGTCTGTTGACACGTAGAGTACGAGCTTATGAGGTTATTAGCTAATGAATGAGATAGTCTTTGACAATGTTTCAAAGTTCTATGGAGAGATACTTGGAGTTAACAAAGTCAATCTAACCATTGCTCCAGGTATTACAAGCTTTGTTGGTTCTAACGGTGCAGGCAAGACAACCTTGATGAATCTTATGACAGGCTTGTTGCGGCCAACTCGTGGCAAGATCACAGTTCTTGGCACTGCTACTGACAACCCTGAAGAGCTTTTTAGAAAAGTGGGCTACTGTTCACAGTTTGATTCTTTTCCAGCAAGAGTTACTGGAAGGCGTTTGATAGATTCTTTTCTATCACTACATGGATACAGTAAAAATAGACGTGAGGAGATGACTAATAAAGCACTTGAAAGAGTCAATCTTTTGGAAGCAGCAGATAGAAAAGTTGCTGGATATAGTAAAGGAATGCGACAGAGAATACGCCTTGCACAGTCGATAGCACATTCACCTTCTGTATTGATACTCGATGAACCTCTAAATGGCTTAGACCCTATGGTTCGTGCCGAAACTATAGCTCTCTTTAAGCAACTCGCAAAAGAAGGGCTACATTTGATTATATCTAGCCATATATTACACGAAGTAGATATGATCTCAGATCGGGTAGTCTTTCTCAAAAATGGCTATTTAGTTGCTGAAGGTGAAGTTCAAGGGGTACGTACAGAGATAGAAAATCGCCCTATGCAGATACTAGTTCGTTGCAACCAAGCCTCTAAGTTAGTAGCAAAACTTTTTGAACTTAATAGAATTGTTGAAGCCAAACTCCAAAAAGATAGAGGTGCAGAGGTAGGTTCGGTAATTATAAGAACTTATGATGCAGATGCGTTTTATCGTGACTTGAGCCAGATAGTAGTTGACAGTAGTATTGCTGTAGAGGTTATAAGACCTATGGATGATGATCTAAATGCAGTCTACCAATATCTGATAGGCTCTGAAGGAGAAGGGCAGTCATGAGTACAGAGGTTAAAGTATCACTTATGGAGCAAGTACAATCTAATACCAGGCTATCTTTCTGGTTTCACCAAACTCTGTCTATTATAAAACTGGAAATAAGGAAGAATTTTTGGGGACGGCGGATACTCCCTATCTATCTGTTTTCACTTACTCCTGTAGCTATTTTCTTTCTAATGAATCTTTATCCAACTCCTTCTAAATCTTTGGGACATCCTACAACTGCTGCTACTATTTTTGCAAATATACATGAGGGAGTAATAGTTAGAACTATAGTCTTTTTTGGTTGTTCCTGGATCTTTACAAACCTTTTTCGTGGTGAGATTCTTGACCGCAGTTTACACTACTATTTTCTAGCTCCTGTCAAAAGAGAGTTGATAGTTTTGGGTAAATATTTCTCTGGTTTAATTGTCTCAGCTACTCTCTTTATAAGCTCAACAGTTGTTTCACTGCTACTCTATTACTACCCCAGAGGTTATGAGGCAAGTATGCAATACTTGCTAGCAGGTTCTGGGTTAAAACAAGCTTTTATGTATCTTGTAATTACAGGACTTGCTTGTTTTGGCTATGGAGTAGTCTTTCTTGTTTTAGGTCTACTTTTTCGTAATCCTATGATTCCTGCTGGAGCAATATATGGCTGGGAGTCTATAAACTTTCTGCTACCACCATTTCTGAAAAAGGTAAGTATTATTCATTATCTTAACTCTTTTCGTCCCGTTCCGATTTCAGAAGGACCTTTTGCCATAGTTGCTGAACCCACCCCCATCTGGCTTTCAATTACATCACTCTTGGTTATAGCCGTTATCTTGCTAGTATTTGCTTCTTATAGAATAAGAAGTATGGAAGTAAACTATACTGATTGATGCTGTTATGTATCATCAGTAGACTGTTACATTAACCCATTTTGATCAAAAGAGGTTTAGTAATGAAATTACACCTGACATAGCTGATTTATTGTAAGTAGTAAAGACAGGTACTTTAAGGTTTTTTGCTACATTAATATTTGACAGTGTCAGTTTTGAAGCGTAGTATTGCTGGGTGAGTAAGTTACAGACTACTGTTGCATAGAGTGTTAAATTTTTGATTTAGAATGAATAGACCTGAGTAAAGGGGAGAACATGCGTCCTAAGTATATCTTCACAATAATAATTTTTCTAGCTGTTGCTATTTCAGTGATGACATTGAACAGCACACAGAGATTGGGTGTTGACAAGAATTTACTCAATGTAAAAGCTGTTACTGCCGACTCAACTTCAAATCAGTCGAATACAATTAGACTTGATGCGAGTAAAGGCCAAGAGATAGGTGCTATATATGAAGCTTTTCTAAGCCCTCATCAAGAGCCAGGAGAAGAAGAGAATACTCCTGCACTTACCCCAAAAGTTTTTCGTTCAACTGCTCCTTCAGTTGCTAGAAATCAACGTAAATCTCGTGGTCACGGTGTGATAAGGTTTGCAAAAGATCTCAGTAAAGTATACGTTGATGTTAGAGTTGAAGGTATAAATGCCAAAGATGTGAATATGTTTCATATTCACTGTGGCCGACCAGATACACTAGGCCCGATTCTTATAGACTTTGCCAATTCAGGTAACATCCAAGAAAATATCTCAGATGGTACTTTTTCGGTAGAGTTGACAAATGAAGATGTAGAAAAGGTTGCTAACTCTCGACATGGTCATAATGTTGTAGCAGCTTTTACTTCTGGGTGTCCTATAGAGCCAGGCTTGCCTGGGAAAGTGAAGACGATAGCTGGTATGGAGCAAGTTGCTAGGCGTGGTGAACTCTATTTCAATCTGCACACAAAAGGCCAAACATATTACGGAGAGATGCGTGGTCAATTGCGGCCAGCAGGTAACCAATCAGGTAACCAATAGAGTACTTTCTTTTTCTGGGGTTTGTTGGAGTTATATACGGTTTAACTCCAACAACTCTTCAAAAAAATCGTTCCCATCTCGCCACTACAAAGCCTAAGTAGTTACTACAAAAAGCAGCAAGGATAAGCTTTTTTTCTGAATCTGCTCTCAACAATATCAATACTATGCAGTAGAGAAGCTGTTACAGTTGAAGTTAAACTGCTATTATCCTTACTTTATATCAGTTTCTCAACAAGTGTATGGAAGACTATTATTGAATATAAAAGACTTAGATAGCCTATTTGCCATACATCAGAGAGTATATTATTCGAACAGAAGAGATTTGTTACTGAGAGGTGGTAAATAAGTTGCTCAAGAATAGAAGAAAACTGGTAACTTTGGGTGTTATGACTGGAACCTTGCTAGCAGCAATGGAGTCCTCAATAGTTACCACAGCTATGCCAACCGTAGTAGCCCATCTTGGAGGGCTTTCAATCTACAGTTGGGTCTTTTCCATATACATTTTGACTTCAACGATCACTATGCCCATATGGGGTAAGATGTCTGATCTTTATGGTAGAGGTATTGCCTATCAGTTGAGTATATCGGTTTTTCTTTTAGGCTCTATTCTTTCAGGTGCTTCTACATCAATGACTGACTTGATTATCTTTCGTGCAATTCAAGGTATAGGTGCTGGTGGGTTGGTTCCTCTTGCCCTGACAATAACAGGAGAACTCTACTCTCTACAAGAACGGGGTAAAATGCAGGCCATCTTCAGTAGTGTTTGGGCTGTATCATCTCTCATAGGGCCATTACTAGGAGGATTTCTTACAGACACTATTTCTTGGAGGGCAATATTCTATATAAATATTCCGTTTGGACTTGCGGCTGCAGTAATAATAGGCTTTGCAATGCCTGCTTCGAAAAAGAAGGATGAAAAACCTTCAATAGATGTTGCTGGGGCAGTAACGCTCAGTGCTGCAATCTCTCTACTTCTAATAGCCTGCTTGCAGGAGTCTGGAAACTTTTCAGCTTTGCGTACTTTTGGCGCACTCTTTTTATCAATAGTTTTTATAGTTGCTTTCATAAAAGTAGAGCAGAGAAGCAGAGAACCACTACTTCCTTTACCACTTTTTCGAGAAAAGCTTTTTGTTGCAGGGGTTTTGAGTAACCTCTTTTCAGGGTGTGCAGTGCTTGGGAGTGTTTCTTTTATAGCTCTTTTCGCTCAAGGTGTACTTGGAAAAAGTGCAACAGAAGTTGGAACTGTATTTATGCCACTGATGTTTGGTTGGGTGCTATTTTCTGTTCTTGCAGGAAGATTGTTGCTCAGATGGAGTTACAAAAGTCTTGCTGTGTCAGGGATGGTGCTGCTTACTAGTGGTTTTGCACTTCTTGCTTTTTCTGCTGCAGAAACCAACATAACTCCTCTTTATGTAGGTGTTGGAATAGTAGGCATGGGTATGGGGCTTTCTATGTTTACCATTCTGATGACACTCCAAAGTAGATTGCCGGGTCGTCATCTTGGGGTTGTGACTTCATCAATACTCTTTTTTCGCAATATAGGTTCCTCTTTGGGTGCTGGAATAATGGGTGCTTTGATGAATAGCAAGCTTATAACTGGTTTGATGATTGCTCAAAAAGAGACTTCAGGAACCATTTCTAGTGATATTGCAAAAATTGCTGCAAATATAAATATTGCAATAGAGCCTGTATCGAGAGCGACTCTTTCAGAGGCTTCTCTAAGTTATTTTCGCTCATCGCTCAGCCTTGGTCTCCATTCAGTTTTTCTTTTCTCTCTTGTAATTGCTCTGGGTGCTTTTGCATCTGTGCTCTTTTTACCTTCAGGGACAGTTGTAAAAGAGAAAAGCATTAGTGATAGCTCTGTTGCTAGAACGGCAGAGTAGATAATGTTGCATAAGTTGACAAAAGGCTGTAAGTAAGGATATTTTTTACCAAAAACTGTAACTGTACAGTTCTTATCAGTTCTAACTATATTCAATACTTTTTTGCACGGATGGAGTATCCCATCTTCCAGGTTTGACTTCAACTCTGCTGATGATCTCCTTGCTTGGTTCAGAAAGTAGTATTCACGCTGGCTCAAAGAAATTATATAGAGTTAGCTTATCGTATTATAGCCAGAACCCACAGAGCTTGACCCACCAGTTAGTGACGGGATGAATACTACTGAGTGAGAAAAAACATTGATGCAGGCAGAAGAAGATATAACACATGCAGTCAGGCTTACGAACCAAAGACAGAATTGGGAAGCTCTGAGAGTTTGGAGAAACAACATTGATGGCTCTCTTTTTCTTTTATCATAGTCTTAGAAAGGTAATGAAGACATGGCTAACCAGGTATCAGCTATTTTGAAAGGAGAAGATTACCAGCATATATTTAGCTGGCAGCTTGTCCTTGAATTATTAATGCCCAAGAAAAATGTCCGCAGTGTTAAGATTGAAGACCCAGATGCTGGTTCAGTTGATGATGTGACTGTGCAGTACGACGAAGGAAGTTCACAACCGAACCGATTTTATCAAGTGAAATATCATGTTGATCATCGTAGCCAATACTCGGCTGAGATTCTTATAGAACACGAACCACAACACACAAGCTTGCTACAAAAATTCTGGCAAAGTTGGCAGATACTTTGTACACAGGTTTCAAAAAAGGGATGCGAGCTTTATTTAGTAAGTAATTGGGCTTGGGATAGCAAAGATAAACTCAAATCCTATATTAGCGGTAATGATGGGAGACTTACTCCTGAATTTTTGAGTGAAGGTAAACGTTCTGACATCGGGAAAATACGCACAAAATGGCAAACTCATCTTGGCGCAAGTGACGCGAATTTTGAAGCTTTTACCTACAGTCTGCGTTTTAGACATGGATACGAGTGTTGGGAAGAAGTAAAAAATCGCGTAGCTGAAAGAATGGAAAACCTGAAACTTTAGTCGGATAATACTGCGTTATTGGTTGCGGCTGGAATTGTCAGAGAATGGATTAAATCAGGTCAACAAGAGATTACTCGTGATGTCCTTGAAAAAGCACTGCAAGATAATGATT
>JAEUQL010000133.1 GCA_016789295.1 Blastocatellia bacterium
ATAGGACCCTCTACAGAGTGATCCATTTCGAATATCATTGCTCTGTGTACCGCCTGTGGACTGGTAAAAGCATCCGTAATATTTAGTACAGGTTCACAGCATACATCCTTCTCACTCAAAAGCCTCATCCATTCATTGGCAGTGCGGCTCAAAAACAGGCTTCTAAGCTCAGTAAACATCCTTTCACGTTCTTTTCCTTTAACAAACTGCTTTTCTACTAGATCTTTTCTACCTATTGCTTCACAAAAACCTTGCCAAAACTTTGGCTCAAGTGCTCCTACTGATAGAAATTTACCATCTTTTGTCTTGTAGATACTATAGAATGGATGCTGTCCTGTAAGGTTGGTGTGTGAGCCTACTTCTAACTCTTCTCCTGCAAAGAATTTAGAAGCTACAAAAGGTAACATTGAAATAACAGAATCTAGCATTGAAACATCTATAAACTGACCTACATTTGTCTTTTCTCGTGCGATTATAGCTGAGAGAATAGCAATAGCTGCTACCATTGCACCACCAAGGTCAGCAATCTGTACAGCAGGAATTACAGGTGTTCCTTTAGCATCTACTGTCAGCCCAAGTGCTCCACCCAGTGCAGCATAGTTGATGTCATGACCAGAGCGTTTTGCTAATGGCCCATCTTGACCATAGCCTGTTAGTGAACAGTAGATGATCTTTGGATTTACCTGCTTTGTAGCAGCATAGCCAACACCAAGACGGTCAACTACACCAGGTCTGAACCCTTCTATTACTACATCGGCTTTTTCAGCAAGTTTTAGAAAAGCTTCTACTCCTCTTGGATCTTTGAGGTTGAGGCAGACACTTTTCTTATTTCTATTAACAGTTAGAAAAAGAGAGCTATCCTGTTTGAGCCTTGGTGGAGCGTACCTGGCTGGGTCACCATAATTAGGCTCTTCTATCTTGATGACCTCTGCTCCCATATCTGCAAGCATCATTGTACAGAAAGGGCCTGGTAATAGTCGTGACAGATCTAGTATTTGTATGCCTTCCAGAGGCGCACCCATAACTTCTCTCCTCAAATTCAGAGTTTAGAAATTTTGTCGTGAAAGACGACGCAGAAGCAAAGGATTGTCAAACAGTGTGCTTGCACCAAAAACTACTGACTCAAGCGGGTTTTTGGCTACTCTAACGGTAAGCTGTAACTCTGACTGCATGCGTTCATCGAGTTTTGCCAGTAGAGCACCGCCACCTGTGAGAGTCATTCCTCGACTGTGTATGTCTCCTGCTACTTCTGGTGTAAGATCTTCAAGAAAAGTCCTGACAGCACTTATTATCTCTTTTAGCACTGGCTCAATAGCTATATGTATTTCGTAAGGTGTAACTGTCATCATTTCCGGCACAGAGTGAATAATGCTTTGACCACGAATCTTGGTACTTTCTAGTGCAGCCGTTGGAACTCTGAATATGGGTATTGCACAAGCTAACTCCATCTTTACTCGTTCTGCAGTACGATTTCCTATTAAGAGATTATGGTAACGTTTGATATGGTCGATGATAGCATTATCTAAATCTGAGCCACCTTTGCGAATTGAACGGGTTGCAACCAGATGTGAGCGGGTAACAGTTGCCATCTGTGTAGTTGCACCACCTATGTCTACTATCATGCTTGCCCGTTCATCATCGGTGATGATGTTGGCTCCAAGTGCGGCTAGGTAACCTTTGTCTACAAGATAGACTTTGTTTGCTCCCGCAGCCTGTACAGCCTGGTAGAGAGCGTACTTCTCAACGCTTGTGACGTCGCTTGGAACTCCAAGAATCACTCTTCTGGAGAAGGTAGCGCGGCTGCCGCGTGCTTTGCGTATGTAACTGGAAAGCATACTCGACGCAAGCTCAAAGTCCGATACAACTCCGTCTTCAAGAGGTCGGCGAATCTCTACTTCATCAGGAGAACGGCCAAGCATCTCCAAGGCTTCGTTGCCTACAGCTACCATTTCACCATCCAGACTATCGAGTGCAACAAGGGTAGGTTCATTTACAACCAGTCCTCGGCCTCTGGCCGATATAAAAGTGTGGACTGTTCCAAGATCGATAGCTAGATCATCTGTTATTAGCCTGCTAAGAGAAGGTAGCTTCACCACTTGTTCCCATCTGAGCTATATTGCTTTGAGTTACGAGTTTGCCGCTGTCAGAAATGTAGAAGTTACAGTGGCTCAAAATCGTTCAGTATTATCTCAGAAATGTGCTGGAAAGCCAATGAGCTTTGGGTTATGTTGCCAAATTTCTCTCTGAGGGTGGTAAAACTTGGAAAAAGTCGGAAATTTTTCAGAAATTTTTGTTGACAGACCTACAGAATGAAAGCTATATTACCGCTTCGCCTTACAACAAGGTTGAATTTAACAGTTTGACAAATGGAGTCGTAGTTCAGTTGGTTAGAACGCCGGCCTGTCACGTCGGAGGTCGCGGGTTCGAGCCCCGTCGGCTCCGTTAACATAGGCTGCCTGCTTTAACAAAAGCAGGCAGCCTTTTGTTTTTAGCAGCATCACTATGACAGAATTTTCACACATCAACAGGGAAGGCCAAGCAGAAATGGTTGATGTAGGCCATAAACCTACATCTGCACGCCGTGCTGTAGCAAGTGCAAAACTGTTGGTGTCGGAAAATCTTCTTCAAGCTCTACGAGAAAAAGCCATTCCCAAAGGTGATCCTTTTGAAACTGCAAGAATCGCGGGCATAATGGCTGCAAAACAGACCTCTAACTTAATACCACTATGCCACCCTCTCCCTATCAGTTATGCCAATGTCGAGATCGAAATACAAAAAGATGGCGTATACCTAACTGCAACAGTTTCAACACAGGCTCCCACAGGTGTAGAAATGGAGGCACTTACTGCAGTAAGTGTAGCTGCATTAACTGTGTATGATATGTGTAAAGCTATTGATAAAGGTATAGTAATAACTGATCTTCGTTTAGAAAGTAAACAGGGAGGTAAGTCCGGAGATTGGACTAGAGAAAGTTATGAGCAAGGAAGGAGACAAACCTAGACCTCGTGTCCTGATAGTTGGTGGTGGTTTTGGTGGCTTGACCACTGCACAGTCACTCAAAAATGCTTCAGTCGATATAACCTTAGTAGATCGCACCAACCATCATCTTTTTCAACCGCTTCTTTACCAAGTTGCAATGGCTGGACTTTCCCCAGCCGATATAGCCTCTCCTATAAGATCTATTCTTCACAGACAGAAAAATACCAAAGTTGTTCTTGGCGAAGTTACCCAGATAGATTTTAAGTCTAAAATGGTCAGCTTGCGTGACGGAGAGAATCTTTCTTATGACTATCTTGTTTTAGCTGTAGGTGCAAAAACAAGTTACTTTGGACACGATGAATGGAGCACTTATGCTCCTGGCCTGAAAAGCCTTGAAGATGCAATAGAGATCCGGCGTCGCGTCCTTACCGCTTTTGAAAAGGCTGAAAGAGAGGAAAATGAGACAGAACGTAGACGACTCCTCACTTTTGTTGTGATAGGTGGTGGGCCAACAGGTGTTGAACTTGCAGGTGCTCTTTCAGAACTTTCTCGATTTATTCTTTCAAAAGATTTTAAAAATCTCTCACCAACGCTTACCAAAGTAATCCTTCTAGAAAAGAGCAGTAGGGTACTGAGTTCTTTCACAGAAGACCTTTCGGAAAAGGCTATCAGGCAACTAGATTCGCTAGGTGTAGAAGTCCGTACAGGTGCTTCTATAACAAAGATAGATGAAAAGGGTGTAGTTTTAGAGGATATGGTTATATCTTCTGCTACTGTCCTTTGGGGAGCAGGTGTTGCTGCAAATCCTCTGGCAAAAAAACTTGGGTTAGAGGTAGACTGGGCTGGAAGAGTAGTCGTAGAACCAGATCTAACAATTGCTGGTTATCCAGAGGTTTTTGCCATAGGTGATATGGCAGCCTTTCTGCACCAGAATGGAAAGCCTTTACCAGGTATTGCTCCTGTAGCTATGCAACAAGCTCAAGCAGTCGCTAGAGCGATCACTGACACAAGCTCCAATCGTACACGTAAACCTTTTCATTATATTGATAAAGGAAGTATGGCGACAATAGGCCGATCTGCCGCAATATTTCAGTTTGGTAGAGTACATCTGAGTGGTTTTATAGCTTGGGTTATGTGGATGGTAGTTCATATACTATTTCTGATAGGTTTTCGCAATCGGATTATGGTCAGCCTCAACTGGCTTTGGCAGTATTTTACATATCAACGAGGTGCAAGGTTAATTACAGGAGAAAGGTTTATAGATGAGTAGCTTTGCGCTTTCTACAAGCATCAGAACAGTACTTGACATCTGCCCAATTCTTCTTCCATTTGCGCCGCCAAGTAAACGGTTTCAGGCAGACTGGGCAGATTTTGACCGGTAGATTTTGGGGATTGTGAAATTTTTTAACTGCTGCCATTTTAAGTGTCTGTGAAGTCTTTGGGACAAAAACCCAAAGACTTCAACTTTTTAGAAAAGAATTTTCAGTCCAAACTGGATTACTCGTGGCCCACCAGAATTGAGTCTTGGTGCTCCACTGGCTACGTCGGGCGTTCTTGAGAACTGGCCAAAAGTTGGTGATGAGAGATTATTGTCAGGAAGAGCAAAAGATGGATGGTTGAATATGTTAAAAAATTCTGCTCTAAACTCAACTATGCCGTCTTCACTAAATTTGGTTCTTTTGATGAAAGAAAGATCGAAGTTGTTAAACTTCGGCCCAGTGAAAGTGTTGCGTCCAAGAGACCCAAACTGTCCTGGTGCTGGAATGACCCCAGCAGCAGAGAGTGCAGCAAAGTTTGGTGAGTTGTCACTGTTGAGAAACTGTGGTGCAAGAACTACTTGCCCGTTATCACGCTGTATAAATGCTCCAGGAATGTTGTTTGGACGCTGCTCGTTAAATATATTTCCTGTTAGAGCTTGATCTATGCCCAGAAAGACTGTAAAAGGCTGACCAGATTGAAATGTTCCTATACCATTCATCTGCCAACCAGAAACAAGCAATTTTGTTAGACCTTTTGCTCCAGCAAGAAACTTTCGACCTTCACCAAAAGGCAGTTCATAGGTGTAACTGAAAGTAAAGCGGTGGCGTAGATCAAAAGGAGAAAGACCTTTTTCAGCTCTGAAATTGTTGGAATCTTGTGCAATAGCTGCACTACCCCTGAAACCAAAAATATCTGATACGTTATCGATAGATTTTGAGTATGTATAAGCCGTTAGAAGTGAAAGACCATAGCTTAGACGCTTTGTAGCTTTTATTTGTAAAGAGTGATATATAGAAGAGCCTACAGACTGTTGTTGCTGTACTCCGTCTATTCCACCAACACCAAAATCCTGACCCAGTAATTGTGTAGGCCGTCTGTCAAATATATTATCAGCAGTTGCACCAGGTACAAAAAGTGCTTGGTTGATATCTCTATTACCTATAAGCTTCAGAGCACGTGTACCAAAATAGCCAACCTCAACTGCGAAATCTCCTGGAAGCTCTTGCTGTACACCAAAATTAAACTGGTAGGTGTAAGGTATTCTAAGGTTCGGGTCGATAGTGATAAGAAATGGGCCACCACCATCGAGATTTGCTTGACTGAATGTACTTCCAAGAGCACCTGGTTGAAATGGGCCAAAGTTGAAAAGAGCTGTTGAAGTAGGTGGATTGAATGTCAAGTTGAAGGTGACATTCTGAAATGGAAGGTCATAGTAGACACCAAAACCACTTCTAATAACAGTCTTCTGGTTCTTGAAAGGAGTGTAAGCAAAACCTATACGAGGAGAGAAGTTGTTTTTATCGCTTCGGTAGAGAGAGTCATTAAAGAATCCTCTGTCAGGTGTGAAATTGAAAAGCCTTCGTGATGCTGTAGGAACGGTGTTTAGCTCATATCTGATACCAGCATTGACAGTCAGTTTGTTGGATACTTTAATGTCATCTTGGAGGTAAAAGTAGTAGTTAGACAGCCTAATCTGTGGTGCAGTAAAACCACGAGTAATGAAAGCACTTTGTGGTGTACCTTGAACGAGATCGGCTACTGCGCTAATCCCTGTCTGAGAGCCGTCAAAAAGTATTGTGCCTGCAAAACTGAAGTCTTGAGAGCCGTCTACTTTCAGTTTCCTTATGTCAAAGCCAGTTTTGAAGTTCTGCCGCCCACGACTAAAAGTCAAGTTATCGGCTATTTGAAATGTCTGCAGATTGTCTGTAAATGGAAACTGGTTTGAGTTGCCAAGGCTTGAAATGCCAGAAACTACTAGCTGTGGAATACCACTACCAAGTTGTGAAATATTACCATTTGGTAAGCCAATCGATGCAGGATTGAGTGTGTCTTGACCAAGCTGTACGTCTACAAACCTGTTATAACCAAAGCGAAACTCGTTTATTACAGTTGGTGAGAAGATATGAGTTTCGGAGATAGCAATATTTTGAACTCTGGCTACAACATTCAACCCATAGCCAGGTACTTGTGTTGCCGATTGACTAGTGCCAGAAGCCGAAAGTACAGGAGTGAGCGAATCTCTATCATTGATCAAGTAGCGGAAGCTAAACTGATCCTTTGCTCCAATTCTGTGGTCTATCTTTGCAAGAGCGTTGTCGCGGCGTAACTTTATTACTTCAGAAGAGACAAAATTTCCAAATGGTGAAGATGCGTTTGGTAGTGGATAGAGTGCTAGAAGACGTGCACTGACAGGATCTACAGGAATTCTTACAGTTGCACTGGTATCTGGATCGGTAAAGATCCCTTGGCGTTCAAGTACTGTTGGAACGTTTGTGAATATTGTATTTCCAACACGGGTTCGTTGGCCTTCGTAGTTGAGAAAGTAGAAGGTCTGGTCTTTTCTTATGGGGCCGCCAAGAGTGAAACCAAACTGGTTGTTACGAAACTTTGGTTTTGGTTGGTTTGCTGCATTATCAAAAAAATTGCTGGCATCAAGTACATCATTACGCAAAAATTCAAAGACTGAGCCGTGAATAGCGTTTGTACCAGACTTGGTTACTACATTGACAACGGCTCCAGAATTACGCCCATACTCTGCGCTATAAGTACTTGTTAGGATTGTAAACTCCTGTATAGCGTCTACGCTTGCGCTTGCAGCCGTGTTATTGTTGATGACTTGATTATTGTCTGCACCGTCAATGAAGTAGTTGACTGCTCTGTCTCTTTGTCCACCAACAGAGAAAGCTCCAGACTCGGTTGCCCCTTCAGCTCCACCACCACCAGAGGAGGCTGCAACACCAGGAATTAGTGTACCTAATTGTAAGAAATTACGTCCGTTTAGTGGAAGGTCTACAATCTTCTTGTTGTCTATCACAGTCGATTGTGTGGAGTTGTCTATAGTAATTAATGTTTCTTGGCCTTTAACCTCAACTATCTCTCCAACGGTTGCTACAGAGAGTTGGAAAGAGACGCGCACTACTTGGTTTATCTGAAGTACTACCTTATTTTGCCCATTGCTGAAGCCATCGGCTTTAGCAGTGATCTCATATTCACCAACAGGTAAAAGGGGGGCTTGAAAACGTCCTTCTTCATCGGTTGTAAACTCGCGTGTGAAGTTAGTTGCTGTATTACGGATAACAATCGTTGAACCGGCAATTGCCGCTCCGGCTGTATCGGAAACTGTACCGCTAATAGTTCCTGTAGTCTCTGCTGCTATTACAAACAAGCTAGGCAGGCACAGAAAAAGAGCCAATGCAAAAGCAGATAGAACTTTGTTCACTAGACATTCTCCTAAATTATTTATGTGGATGCGAAGGGTTGGGATCTAATCAAAAGAGGTTAGAAACTTTACAACTTCAACAGTGTTCAAGTTGTTAAAGTTACAGCTTCCTTGTTTGAACAGATCCTTAAAATATAGAGCTAAGCTAAAAAGCATCTATTTTCAGCATAGTTCTATAAGTTTTTAAAAAGGCAGTGCTATTGTCTACACTTCTATTCTACTCCAACTATAGAGATGCTATGTTTGTTAGCAAGTGACAGCATATGTTCACGGTCAAAGATAAGAGTTTTGTCTGCCGTGACAGATATTGCTGTAGCTCCAGCTTTAATCATTGTTTCTATTGTAGGAAGCCCTATGACTGGTACATCAAAGCGCATATCTTGGTTAGGTCGTGCAACTTTGACTACGGTAAGTGGCCGACCTTTTGAGAGAGTTCCTGCGCGAACTATTGTAGCATCTGTCCCTTCCATTGCTTCGATGGCGACTACAGCTTTATCACTGACTACTATTGTCTGTCCAAGATCGAGGCGTGCGATCTCTTTGGCTATTCTGACACCATATTCTATGTTGGCTTGTTCGGCCTCGTTGGGGTTTCGTTGAGATATTGTCCCCATAGTAGCAAGGAGTGGTGTAAGAAAAGTAGTTGAGTCTATCAATTCTATACCTTCGCTAGCAAGCTCATTTGCTACTGCACCGATTAGGCTATTAGTATTTTTTGTAGCTAAGCGAGCCAACAGCTTAAACATTCTAAAATCAGGGATTGCGCCACTGAAGATCTGTGTATGTTTGACTTGGCCAGCCATCAGTGCCTTACTGACGCCTTCGCGTTTGAAAAATTTTATCAGCTTTCCTAGTTGGCCTATTCCCATCCATTCGACTATACTGGCTACATTCTCTATTTCCGGGAATGTCTCTTCCTTGATTGCAGCAACTACCATATCTACGCCCTGGTGGCGTGCTGCGTCAAGTACTAGGAAAGGAAATTTGCCATTACCTGCAAGAAGGCCGTATTTTGTACTCATAGCTACGTCAAAAAGTTTACTTTGTCTACTGGTTGAGTTTTATAATTCTCTCTATGCCTCAATCAACTTTCACCGTCATCAAGGAGAAACAAGCCGAAAGGTGCGACATATGCCACCAAAGCGATATGCTTGACCTGGAGACGGGTCAGTGTAGAAGGTGTAAAGATCTACCTCTACAGGAACTTGCCGAAGACAGAGGAACTATGCAGGTTATACCCGCATCGCTATCGGCGTCAATAGTGGTTTTGGTACTTTCGTCGATCAGCTTTTTTATGAGTATATTTACTCTTGATAT
>JAEUQL010000134.1 GCA_016789295.1 Blastocatellia bacterium
TTAGACATAGAAGAAATAGATCTCTCAGAAAAACTCTGATCGACAGATCGATCTTTAGATCGGTCTGCAGATCAATTGGATCGTCCGGTTCCGGATCTTACTGGCAGCATTTTTCCGATCATCTCGATCTCTTTGTAACCGATCTCTCTAGCGATCAACAGAACTGCTAGATAGACCCCTACCTGAACTCCTATAGCTACTGCAAGCGTATAGATCTTTTCTGCAGAGAAGATCAGGCCAACCTCATAAGCCAAAAATGTCGCAGACGTGATAAAGATCAGAGATCGAAACCCGATCCAAACTTGAAATGTGCGCAAAATGTATATCCCTAGTAAACTTGCTCCCACCAGCATTGAAGTAGTAGTGCCTATTGCAGCACCCATCAAGCCATACTTGGGAATTAAGAGACTGTTTAGTAGAAAGTTTGCTACCAAAGTCAATACACCTACTGAAAAAGCAACCTTTGGCCTTCCACTGCTGGAAACTATTGCTGAAAAAATATATATCAGACCAAAAAAGAGCATGCCATAAGCAACTATAGAGAGTGGCAATGCTCCTATCATATACTCTTTCTTATAAAGCAGACCTAGTATTGCACTGCTGTTTGAAGAAAATATTGTGGCACTTAAAGCCATCATCATTAATGTGTACCTTGAGGTCTGGCGTATGTAGCTGCGAACCTCTTCTTTTCGATCTTCAAATGTAGCATTAGAGATAAGTGGAAAGATTACAAAAGAGATAGAAACTATAGCCTGGTAGGTGATGTTAGCTACGGCTATCAATGCTGTGTAGTAGCCAGCCATTTCGCTTGCTTGAGAGCTTGAGGTTGATCCAACAGCTTTTATCAAGATTAGATCTAGCTTTTGGAGCAGGTTATTTACAAGAACTGTTCCTAATAGGGCAAATTGAAATTTGAGAAAAGCTTCCACTGAAGGTCTATGATCTATCTGATCTTCTGCCTTACCAGCAACTATTGGAGCAAGGCATAGAACAATAAAAGCTGCTAAACCAAAACCTAGAATGGCTCCTGACACAGTCTTGATTAAAAAACCAAGTAATACTATCAAAATAACTTTTACAGTAGAATAGGTTACATCTAAGATCGATTGACGAAAAAATTTCTTTTGTCCATTCAAGTAACCTATAAAAACAGAATAGAATGTGTAAGAAATTGTTATCAATGCAGATATTCTTAATGGGTTGGTAAGGTTTGGATCATTCACAAGTTTGGCAATAACTGGCGTAAGTAGAAGATAGGCTATTGTTACTCCACCACCAACAAATATCTGTATCTTTAAAGCCTGTTTTTTTACACTCTCTGCTCTTCTTTTGTCTTCAGAAACAAATTTTGAAACAGACTGTTGTGTACCTAAGTTGATGACTGCATTGATTATCGAAACTATTCCAGTAACGACACCATAAAGACCAAATTGATCGGGTGTAAGTATTCTAGGTAGAGACAGATAGATACCATAGCCTGAAGCTATAAAGTAGAGTTTGGAAAAAGTTATATAGAGAGTACCTCTGCCTGCCGTCTTTGCTACTGACTCTTTCTCCATACTAGCCTTTATTAGAAGAGATAGATTTGTTAAACCTATCAGCAATCAGCTTCCAATCATAGTTTGCTGCTATCTGAGAAGCTACTTTACCTAACCTTAATCTTAAAGATTCATCAGCAAGAAGTTTCTTAATAAGAGAGCGTAACTCTGCTACATTTTCTGGTTCGAAGAGAAATCCGCTCACTTCGTGCTCTACAAGCTCAGAAAGCCCACCTACAGAAGCTGCTATTACTGGTCTACCAGATGCAAAAGCTTCAAGACATGTTACTGGAAAGCCTTCTGTTCTACCATTCTTCAGAACTCTGGAAGGAATAACTACTATGCTAGAAAGTTTTAAAAGTTCTAATTTCTTTTTTGTATCTACATATCCAAAAAATTCTGCTTCAACGCCAAAATTCCTGCACATCTGTTCTAAATAACTTCTTTGGGAGCCATCACCCGCTATCAAAAGTTTTATGCCTTCTATATCTTTTACAGCTTCAAGCAATATATCTACACCTTTAATAAATTCAAGCCTTCCGAGAAAAAGGAGTTTTTTCTTGTAGCACTTATCAAAGCTTTCTTTTTCAGTTCTGTATCTCTCATAATCTATTCCCATTGGCAACAACTCAAAACCTCGAAAGCTTGGGCAGAGAGTTTTCAAGATATTTTGTAACTGCTTACTAACAGTAAATATTCTTGTACTAAACTTAGCTATCAGAAAAAGAATTTGCCTACCTCCAACACTGTTTCTAAGCAAATGTGCACCTCCAGAGTGCTCTATAGATATGTGTGGTATTTTATATATCTTTGATACTAAAGCTCCTATAAGGCCAGATGGTATAAGCCAGTGTGAACATATTAGATCAGTATGACGTGCAAGTTTTATAGTTTTTATAAAGAAAAAGAAGAAAAAAGGAATTAGTTGGAGTTTTGCAACTAGAGATCTTCTTACCACAACCTGAAGATCGGCTCCTGCGTCGAGCAACTGCAACCTTTTTGGAAAAAAATAGTTAAACCTAAAAGTTCTGATGTCACCGCTTCTCTGCTCTGTTTCAGAGCCAAAGCCTGCTGGACAAACAACTGTAATCTCAAACTCTTTCAGAAGCGATCTAGCAAACTCTTCAACAAAACATCCAGCAAAGTCTCCTTCCCAACGTGGAAAAGAGCTTGTAAGAATCAACATTCTTTGTCTGTTATAGCTTTGATCCATTTGCAACTGGTTCATCAACCAACCTGGATCTGTAGAGCCGACGCAGATAGCCACAGAGGATGATAGCTAAAATCTTTGGAACAGTAACAAATGGGTTTATTCCTGACACTTCTTCTCCATAAATAGTCTTGACTGCTACACTCTCTATCTTCAGATTTGCTGCTGAAACTGTAAAAAGTAACTCATTTAAAAATCCATATCTTGGGTAGAGTTGGTCGATCTCTATAGAATTGATAGCTCGGCGAGTAATTGCTGTATAACCACACTGTGCATCTAAAGAATCTTCTATTGACAAAGCTAACTGCATTAATCTGCTAAAAACCAGATTTCCTACATACCTAGTTGATGGCATTCTTGAAATAGTACTGTCAAGAAATCTGTTACCTTTCACATAGTCGGCATTTTTGAAGATCACTGTATCGAGAAGTTTTGGCATATCTGCCGCATCCATCTGTCCATCACCATCCATAACCACAACAATTGCTGCTCCTAACATTATAGCTAACTTATATCCACTTATTGTTGCTGCTCCAACACCTCTATTTTTGTCGTGTATTATCAAGTGAAGTTTTGAAGATGTTGCCTCTTTAACAGATTCTACTGTTCTATCTGTACTTCCATCATCGACTACTACTATGTAATCTACAAATTCTGGAACCGAAGCCAGAGCCTTTTTAACTAGCCTCTCTTCATTACAAACGGGAATAACGACAGCAACCTTGTGCTGAAAGTACATTTTGATCCTCAAAAAGTAGCCCAAAATTTATAATCTTTTCTTTGAGACTCATAATCTAGCCATTCACCAAGAATCCTCTTCATCTGTTTAGCTTTTTCAGGCTCAACATCAATCAGATTTATCTGCTCTTTTTGGTCTTTTGAGTCATCAAAAAGCTCATAAGTATTGCCTACAAGATCGTAGATGAGTCGCCAATTCCCTTCCACTACAGCCCAAGCAAAGAAGTCTGGTTGTGGCACATTTCTTGGAGTTTCAATGAAGATTGGCCTACCTGTGGAATGACCTTCTGCAGTCTGTCTCAGATCAACACCCAAATAACCTAGTGAAGGAAGAATGCCAACAGCTCTAAGAAGCGATGGTCCAGAGTCTATATGGCTGACAGGCTGAGCTATTCTTGAAGGTTTCAAACCAGGAGACCAAAAGATCAGTGGCACGTGAGTCTGTTCTCTGTAGAGCCGACCGTTGTGAAACTGCTGGCCGTGTTCCAGAAATTCTTCACCGTGGTCTGCACTGATGACTATAGCAGTCTCATCCAGCAAACGAGAAGATTCCAAAAACTCTAAAAGCCTGCCTAGATGCTCATCTGTGAAAGCAAGGTTGTCGTCATATATATCTACGGGTCTGTTGCCAGAGTTCTGCTTACCTTGCCTTACATATTTTTCGTTCTTTGCGTGTAGATCGTTGTAGTGTATCCAGACATAAAAAGGTCTGTTTTTTTGCGCAGAAAGATACTCTATAGTTCTATCTGTCAGCCGTTTCGAGTTCCAATACCTCTTCTCTTTGTGAACTGACTCTTGGATGCCTTTAAGCATTATGTTCTTGTAGGTCTCCCAGCCTTGTTTCTGCAACCATTCGTCGGTTTTCGGGCTGGTGATAGCGGCTGTTGTATAACCTGCTGCTTCAAAAGCTTCTGCTATTGTTGGAATACTATTATCAAATATTGACTCTCCATAACCAGCCCTTGCTATACCAGAAAAACTGTGTCCTGTGTTAGTACCAAGTGAGTAAGCATTCTCGAAAACTATAGATTTTGCAGCAAATGCATCTATTTTTGGTGTAAATTTTCTGAAGTATCCATATGTGCCAAGGTGGTCAGCACGCAAACAGTCAATAGTGATAAATATTGCGTTTTTGGCCTTTCGGCCTGATATTGGAAGTTGATTGAGTTTAGAAAAATCTTTTGGCTTTGAGTTAAAGTCTCCACCTATGCAGTTTTCATCTACTCCATTGCCTGCTATTTCACGAGCTAGTGGATTTATCTCCTTGTTAGTATCATCACAATCACCACCAAAAAGTGGAGAAAATCCGTCTGCATCAAAGTCATATATCTTATCGACTACAGCTAGATACTTCTTTGCAACTACGCCTCTGCGCCAAAAAAGAGTTTTCGAAATACTACTTTTGTTAAAAAAGTAGCCTGCAACTGCAGAAATGCCCAAAGAGATAATTAGCATCAGTGTAAGCCAACTTGCTTTTTTATCTACTTTGTAAGCAAGCATCAAACCTACCAAAAAACTGATAGATAGCGCAGCTATTGCAGTTGGAAAGTGGAATAGGTACTGGTATCTTCCCACAGAAACACGAGAATCTATCCAATAGCACAGGAAAGTTAAAAGTAATGGTAGAACAACTAGTAGTAGAGATCTCTCTTTGCAAAACTTCTCAAACCAGTCACTAGTAGCAAGCGAGAGTAGAAGAAAGGCTGAAAGTATGATTAGAAAAAGAATTAGTGTAGAGAACGGAAGCAAGAAACCTATTTTTACTATACGTTCATTTATTGTTATAAGAAACTGTCTAAATGCCTCTATAAAAGATGGTTTTAGCAATAAACAGAGTTGAAAAATCCCAGCCATCGAAACAGCTTCAAGAGGTCTCTGTAACCAACTTTTACCAACTATCGACACTATTTTCTCGGCTATAAATTGACTGATGACTGAAAGTACTATCAGCAGTATTGATAGTAATACATTTCCTGCTGGAATGAAGAAGAGTTTAGCTATAAAGTGCAACCAGTCGGTAGAAGATGTAAAGCTCCCTAACAGAACTATTGATCTATCTACAGACTCTATTGCCGTTAGAAAAAGTCCGCCCAAAAGTCCCGCAAATAGGTAGTTTGAAAAACGTTTCACAACAGTCAGACCCAAAAAGTCGAGTTTTTTAGAGAGCTAACCCATGTAGCCAAGTTCGTGTAGTCTTGCGCGTACTTCTTCGCTCTCTTCATCAGAAAAGTTTGCATCTTCGGTATTGCCTCTTTCGGCTGCGTCACCAATTTTGACTGGGTGCTGAGTGAGAAACTCTTTACTGAATATCTCTGTCAATACACGCCCGTCCATATCTTTTGGAATAGCGATGCCCGACAGATGAAGTATTGTTGGAGCAGCATCTACTATGCGAGCGTTTGGAAGCCGCAACGAGCTATTGAACTCTTTGGCGTGTGCAATAAAGACACCATGAAGACGGTGTGTTCCAGAATTTCCAAAAGAGTTGACCATAAACTTATTGGACATAAAATCCATATTGCCTAAAGATACATATGTCATATCTTTTGGCAAAAAAGATATATCGGGAGCTTCTTCAAAATGTTCTCCAGAATATATCTCTTCGCGCTTGTATATTGGATCAATGAGGTTACCACCACTTTTTGGATCTTTGATCGCTCGCAGCTTAGCTATTACCTTTTCTCTAACTTTCTCGTAATCGGCAAGATCAACAGAACCTTCTGGCTCTCTACCTTTCAAATTGACAAATATTTGGCCGTAATTACCTTTTGAAAAAGCTGTCGTTCGTGCCCAATCAACGTCATTAAAAGAGAGAAAGAGTTTGTTTAGCATCCCTACTTTCGATTTCTGTGTCCCTACTCCACGAGACGGACGAAGTGGCTTCAGTAGTGGATTTCTAGATAGTTTGTAAGCAAGCTCAGGAGTTACACCCATTGAAAAGAGCATCTGTTTGATGCGCGTCATTGCGTCTTGTTTAAGCTTTAGGAAACCTTCTTGCAGAAGCCATATGTTGAATGCACAGTACTTATGTGCAGGACCAAAGCCATGATCCGAAGCTATAAAGACTGCAACGTCTGAACCAGCGGCTTCTATCATCCTCTCTACTTCTCTATCAACCGAATCCCAGTAGTCATAGACTCTTTCTTTGTAAAGTCTTGCTTCTTCTTTGTCGTGTTTTGGATGACTTGGATCAATTATGTGCCAAAGTTCATGCTGACACCTATCTGTCCCCCATATATGAGTTACAAGAAGATCCCAGTCATAATTTTTCATCATGTAGCAGTTTACATTGGACTTATAATTTAATTCTTCAAAAAGCTCTGTTAGAACATTGTCAACATTACCTTTTGCATAAGTCTCCGTCATGTATAGTTTGTATGAACCAAACTTTGCTTCAAGTTCCTGAAGTAGTTCTGGAGGGTGTGTTATATCTCTACGACCTTTTGGAGTCATAAAGTCTGAAATCATGAAGCCATTTACCCTGGTTGGTGGGTAGGTTACAGGAAAGTTTGTAACAACAACTCGCCGACCTTCTTCAGAAAATAGATCCCAAAGAGCTTTGCCACTGCGGTGGGTAGAATTTGCAGCAGTCTCTCTGTTTTGGCCACGCCTGCGTTGTATGAATTCAAGTATTCCGTGTTTGCCAGGATTTTTACCGGTTATGAAAGATGTCCAAGCTGCAGAAGTGATAGGGGGGAAGACTGTCTCAAGTGGACTTCGAACTCCTTCAGACATCAGTCTTGAAAGTGTTTTAAGACGACCCTGCTCAATGAGCGGATCAACGAAGTCAAAAGTCATCCCGTCAAGACCTATTATCAGTACCTTCTTACTCAATTTCAAAACTCCAAAGATATCTAAAAAATCTGCTGCTCTATATGGTCACCAACCGTTCACCAACAACACAAGTGTGGCACAGTGTACTCTACTAGACCCAAAGAGACGTAATGCTAGCTTGATGGATCAGCAAAGGCAAGAAACTTTCCCATGATCAACTCCTCGAAAAATCTGTTAGAAACCTTTTCGTAAATCCCAAAATATTGAACCCAAAAAGTTAAGCTTTTGATCAAATATTTTTCACTTTTTCAAGTTGTGAATTTCCATTGCAAAAGCTCTATTGCTATGTTACTCTCGACCCTGCTTGAGAGAAAAAATTAACAAACCAATTTATTGAAAATAAAGTACTTATTGCCACGATCTAGGCTTGATCTATGTTTATACAAAGCTGTGGAAAACCCTGTGAAAAACACCTCTAATTATTGAACGCCAACACATTCAGCTAGAACTAACGTGAAATCGGATTGTTGATCTTGGATGCGTGCTGAAGAGCTTTTTCAGCTAAGCCGGGTGAGTGGGGAAAATTATTGGCTATGGATAACGTAAATAACAGCAACTTTTGGGACTCTTTTCTTTCTCTAGTTAAATCGAAGATAGGTCAGAACAACTTTGATATATGGTTTACATCACTAAACTTTGCCTCTATTGTCAACAAAACTATATATGTTATAGCTCCTAATGATGTTGTTAAGAACTGCATAATGACACATTTCACAAAAGAGCTTGAACAGGCATTGTCAGAACTTTCTCTGCCTGACCACCGAGTAGTAATACTTTTTGAAGAGAAGCAGCAAGATCTGATTTCCAATTCATTACACAACACACAACTGGTCTTCGACAAACCATCAGCAAGGCAGCCAGATTATGCAATAAATACATCAGGCGATGATGCTGAAGAGTTCTCATCCACACGCTTTGTCGATATAGACCCGATAGAAACCCCTCTAAATCCAAAATATACTTTTGACAACTTTGTTATAGGTTCTTGTAACCAGTTTGCACATGCTGCAGCACAGGCCGTAGCAGAATCACCAGCAAAAACCTACAATCCACTCTTTATTTATGGAGGGGTGGGTTTAGGAAAGACCCACTTGATGCATGCTGTAGGCCATTTTATACGCTCTCGTAACCGTCATCAGAGGCTTGTTTACATATCTTCAGAGAAGTTTATGAACGAACTGATCAATGCTATCAGGTATGACAAGACACTCACTTTCAGAGAAAAGTATAGATCTATGGATGTGCTACTTGTGGATGACATACAGTTTATTGCTGGCAAAGAACGTACTCAAGAAGAATTCTTTCACACATTTAATGCACTCTATGACGCACAGAAGCAGATAGTGATCTCTTCTGACTGTCCACCACGAGAAATACCTACTTTGGAAGAGAGGTTACATTCACGTTTCGAGTGGGGTCTAATAGCCGATATTCAGCCTCCAGACCTTGAAACCAAAGTAGCAATATTGAGGCGCAAAGCCGAGCAAGAAAAGATAGACCTTGACGATAATGTAGCACTCTTTATTGCCAGCAAGATCAAGTCCAATATACGCGAGCTGGAAGGGTCATTGGTACGCTTAGTAGCCTACTCGTCGCTCAAAAAACATCCTATAGACTTAGAGCTTGCTCAAGAAGTACTTAGAAACATAATTGATGAAGATGAAT
>JAEUQL010000135.1 GCA_016789295.1 Blastocatellia bacterium
TAAGACCAAAATAACTTGCATTGAACCATTTTTGCATATAAGTATGCCTCCTTGGTGAGAGATAATTTTTTCTGGGATTCAAAAAGTAGATCTATTTCTTAACGTGCTAAAAATGGAGGAAAACTATCATCACTAAACTCAATTTTTTAGAAGCTTTTAAGTGGAATTTCTATGTAGTTGTGGAGGTAGAATTTTTTCTTCGCGCTATAGTTTACTCTTGTCTTAGTGCCTGTAGTGGTTCAACTCGTGCTGCACGTCTTGCTGGAATCCAGCACGCTATCAGAGCAACACTAATCAGAATAAGAATGAAGCCCGTGTAGGTGAATGGCTTACTTGCTGTTACACCATATAACATACTGCCGATCAGACGACTTAACCCTAGTGCAGCAACCAAACCAATCGCAATGCCAATGGCAAACTGCCTCCAAATCCATCCAACAAGATAGAAATTAAAATTTTACTCTTGTCGTAACGCACTTAATGGGTCGATCTCTGTAGCTCTACGTGCTGGAATCCAAGTTGCAATAAATGCCACAGCAGCTAGTATTACTAGTACTGCAGAATAAATTAAAGGATCAGTGCTATTGACACCATAGAGTAGGCTTTTAATCACACGTCCGGCAACTAGTGAAACAGCCAGTCCACAAAATAGCCCTATTGCAACTAATGCTGCATTTTGTCTAACAATCATCCAAAGAAGCTCTTGTGGTTGTGCACCTAGTGCCATACGTATTCCTATTTCACGTGTACGTTGTCCAACTGTATAGGCCACTACTCCATAGATACCAATAGCAGCTAGCAGCAAGGCTAGGCCACCAAAGATCAAAAATACTGTACTTGCTAACTGTTGCTGCCAAATTGTGTCAGCAATCCTTTCTTCCATTGTCACAATATTGAAAGTGGACTGCTCAGGGTCGTTTGCCCAAACAGTCTGTGTAGCAGCCGTAATTAATGAATGGGGTGTAACTTTTGTGCGCAGTAGTATATACATATTATCGCTACCAACCTGCTGATATGAAGTGTATAGATCTAGTCCGCCATCACCACTAACCTCTTCGTGTTTGACATTGCCAACTACACCAACTATGTTTGTCCATTTTGCTTTAGAAGCGAGTCCGCCAACTTTTAATCTTTTACCAATAGGATTCTGGTTGGGAAAAGCATAGTCAGCTAAACGTTTACTGATAATGCCAACACGTTCGGTCTGTTCGGTATCAGTATCATCCAGGTAACGTCCTGATATCAGTTGGATACTCATAGATTGAAAGTAGTTTGGACTAACACACAGATCATTGATGAATGGGTTATTCTGTTGTTGATCGGCAGATTGGCCTTCAATTGTAAAAGTCTGCTTTCCTTCTTGCCTTTCGGCTGAAAGTGGTAAGTTGCTGGTCATTGACGAAGAGTCAACCCCAGGCAAAGCCGAGAGATTAGTTAGCAACTGTCTAAAAAATTGTTTCTGTCTTTCTGAACCTTTTTCATCATCGTATTTACGCCAAGGCAGCGCAATGCGCATTGTTAATAAGTTAGTTGGATTAAAGCCTAGTTCTGTCTGTTGCAATCGTCTAAAACTCTCTACCAGCAAACCTGCGCCTATTAGCAGTACTACTGCTAATGCAACTTCAACCACTACAAACAGTTTACGCAACCGATGTTGCCTACCTTGTGAACCTTTTACACCATCTTTCAGCAATTCATTTAGATTGGGATTGGAGGCTTGTAATGCAGGGGCAAGACCAGCAACTATTCCTGTTAATAATGACAAGACAAAAGTAAAGGTTAGTACTGACCAATCTAGATCAATTACTACCCAAGAAGGAAGTTCAGCTCGGATCAGAATTTTCAACCATCTTACCCAACTCCAAGCAAAAGCTAGTCCAACAATTCCACCAAAACCTGCAAGCAAGACACTCTCGGTCAATAACTGTCTTATCAGTCTTTTTCGTCCTGCACCTAATGCTGTACGGATAGCAATTTCGCGTTCTCTTGTGAGCGACTGTGTGAGTAGTAGGTTGATAACATTGACAGACGCAATCAGTAATACGCTTGCAACGGCTGCGAGCAGAAGCCACAAGTATGGGCGAACATTGCCAACAGTTAGATCGCGTAGTGGCTTTAGTGTGAACGTTAAGCCTTTATTAATGTCGGGATATACTGTTGCTAGACGCTGACTAAAAGCCTGCAGTTCCATCTCTGCTTGTTCAACACTCACACCAGATTTGAGGCGTGCAACTGCATATACATTGCGTTTGTCTCGCTCTTTGTAATTTGGTAAAGCCTCATTTATGGCAATAGAGCGAAACAGTTGAGTATTAGCAGGAAAGTTAAATCCTGGAGGTAAAACTCCATATATCGTATAGAAAGGGGCAGCATCCAGAGTGATTTTTCGACCTAGCACATTAGGGTCAGATCCAAACCTTCGCTTCCAAACTTCGTGTGTAAGAACTACGCCAAAGTTACGCTCCCGGTCATATTCGGCAGGCCACACAGTTCCTTGCGCAAAAGTTAAACCCATTACGTCAAAAAACTCACGTGTTGTTAAAATTGCAGAAAATTCTTCAGGTGCTCCATCACCACTGTAGTTGTACTGTGCACCAGGAATATATGCACCTATAGTCTCAAAAGAAGTCAGTTGCTCGCGCATATCCTTCAGTTCCAACATTGAGAAACGGCCTTCTTCATTGCCTCGTAGTGCAGTAATTCTTACCAGTCGGTCAGCTTCTTTGTATGGCAAAGGACGTAGTAGCAAAGCATTGACAAAACTGAAGATAGCCGTATTTGCTCCAATACCAAGTGCAAGCGTCAAAACTACAACTACTGTAAAACTGAAGTTCTTAAAAAGCGTGCGTAGTCCATAACGCAAGTCTTGCCAGACCATTCTCATAGAAGCCTCCAATGTGAAAGGGAAAGCTAGGAAATGAAAGTATATGAGAAGGTAGCGTCAACAAAGCACACTGTTTTAAATAAATAGCTGTTTGCAGGAAATGAACCGTAAAATTAGGGATAGAGTAGGGTTTTTACAGAAGCGGTTTTTAACTACTAATTTTACTTAACCCATAGGCTTTACCTAGTCTACTTTTAGAACCAATTTCCCAATGTTGCTGTTCTGTTCCATATATCTATGAGCCTCTTCTACATCACGCCAGTTCCAAACATTATCAATTACCGGAACAAGTCTGCCATCATTAAAGCACTCAAGTGCAAAGTCGATAAATTCACGAGTTAAAAGGGACTTCTCTTCCCTACTTCTTGCTCTGAGAGTTGTTCCTATTACTTGAAGCCTGCGACTGAGAATCTTTCTTAGATCGACAGCTTCGAGTTTTGCACCACCCATGGTTGCTATCAGCACAAGTCTTCCATCCATTGCTAGTGAGTTGATGTTCTGCTGCCAATATGGCGCACCTACTGGGTCAAGGATGATGTTGACACCTTTGCCTTCTGTAAACTCTGCTATTTTCTTTTCAAAATCCTCTTCACGATAGTTGATTGTAAGTTCAGCACCTAGCGACAAGCAGAAAAGCTGCTTTCTCTCCGAGCCTACAGTCACTACTGCCGTGCTGCCCATTTCACGAACCATCTGGATTGCTGCTGTGCCTATACCACTAGCTCCAGCGTGTATCAGTACTGTCTGGTTAGATGTCAACCCTCCAAGTTTAACTAAGCTGAGTTGTACGGTTAAGAAAGCTTCTGGGATAGCTGCAGCCTCTTCGAAAGAGAAGTGCTCAGGAATAGGCATTGCTAGCTCTGCTGGTGTCACAAAATATTCTGCATAGCCACCACCTGCAAGTAGTGCACAAACCCTGTCTCCTATCTTCCAGCCAACAACCTCCTCTCCTACTTGCTCAACTACACCTGCGGCTTCCAGTCCAAGTATCGTGGATGCTCCTGCTGGTGGTGGATATAGTCCTCGTTTTTGTAGCAAGTCTGCACGATTGATAGCTGTAGCAGCAGTTTTGACAACTATTTCATCTTTACCAAATTTAGGGGTGTCACTCTCACCCAAAAGAAGTTTTTCACCGTCTTGGACTATTGCTTTCATCTTTCACCTCAAAAAAAGATCTATTTATGAGTAGCTCCTATCATACACCACCGTCCGATTATCTCTTATCAGATATAAGTCTTTCTTTTATCAGGTTTTTATCAGATTCAAGTTTACATAAACTTTTCAGACAGAAAAGTCTTGAAGTGTGATAGAGTTGAACCTGTTCAGCCGGAAAGATTTTCTCAAGACAGACTAGCAGTAACACTGATGGCATTAACACTGATGGCATTGAGCGTTAAACCCACTAAAATCAATAAAAATCATGAATTTACGCAAAAGGTCTATTTTTGAGCGATCTTTTAGAGTCCACCAATGGCTATTAAGGCTAATATCTATATTTGCATAAGGTTATAAGGAATGGATCGAGAGATAGAAAAGATAATAATAGAATTTCTAACCAAAGAAGAAGGAACATTTGGTGGTATAGGACTTCTTACCTGTTTTTTACTTCTTATTCTGTTGAGGCTGCTACTACCGAAGAACAGGCTATATACTCTCCGATTTCCTATAATCTCCCTGGTCATTCATGTAGTAATAGACGTTATTGCATCAGTATTAGAGAAGCTTTTAGGGCTTGCAGAGCTAGCGGGCAAAGTTTGGTACCTTGGACTCTTTTTTCTTCTCTTATCGCTATCGAGGCTAGTATTTCTAGTCATTTTTGATATCTTTTTTGCAAAGCTTGGTCGGCCTATCCCAAAAATTACCCAGGATATCTTTCAAGGAATTGCCTATGTTGGTGTAACACTGCTGACACTGAGAGCAGCCGGTGTTCAGTTAAGTTCATTATTGGTAACAACTACACTGCTGACGGCTATCATCGGGTTTGCACTTCAAGAAACCCTTGGCAACATAGTTGCTGGTCTTACTCTACAAGCACAGCAGCCGTTCGAGATAGGAGATTGGATTCAGCTTGATGGTCATGTTCCGACAGGCGAAGTAAAAGAGGTTAATTGGCGTGCTACAAAGATGGTTACTTTAGACAAAGTCGAAGTAACTATCCCAAATGGAATGCTTGCCAAAAACTCTATTCTCAACTATTCAAAGCCGAGCCGTGTAGTTCGTCGCAACATCTACATAGTCGCCCCTTACCATATTCCACCAAGAAGTGTCAGTCAGATCATTTTGCAGACGCTTGAAGAGACTCCTGATGTGCTCACAGAACCATCACCCAGTGTTGTGACCAACAGGTTTCTTGAAAATGGTCTAATAGAGTACTGGGTAAGGGTATTCATAACAGCTTTTGATAAGCGTGATGGCATTGATAGCAGAGTAAGAGATCGCATCTGGTATGCTCTGGAGAGAGCTAAACTCGATTTTCCTTATCCAACCAGCACAATAAACTTTCATCAGGTAGTAGCCGATGTTCCGGCTGTCTCTCGCACGATAGAGCGGCAAGAAGTCGAGATGCATCTGAGAGCCATTCATTTCCTCAAACCACTTAAAGACGAGGAGATCTCTGCACTTGCTAAAAAGATAGAGAAACGGCTCTACTCACCAAGCGAAGTAATAATCAAGCAAGGCGATGAAGGCGATGAGTTTTTCATTGTTCATCGCGGCAAAGTCTCTGTTATGGTTTCTGGTCAGGAAGTTACTAGAATGCAGGCTGGGTCATATTTTGGTGAAATGTCGCTTCTTACTGGGGCACGCCGTTCTGCTACAGTGATAGCAGTTGGTGAAGTTGAACTTTTTGTTCTCTCTCACACTACCTTTAGAGAAGTTCTCACTTCCCACACAGATTTGACAGCAGAGATGAGCAAAACACTTGCACAACGACAGATGGAGTTAGAGCGAGTCAAGGAATCTGTAGAAGACCTTTCAGAGAAAGCTCTTCAAGACCGTTCAACACAGATTTTACAGAAGATAAAAGACTTCTTCTCCTTGTAAACCTGAAACTCTTCCAGCTAGCTTTGCCTCTGTCCAGATGAGCAGGTTGGGCAAGGACATAATTGTCTCAAGCGTTCCCAGGTGTATATCCCATTGCTGTGTCGATCACTGAAAAAGAACTGAACCCCATAGTTGCCAACGTGTTGTGCATTGTTGATGGTAACGTCTTTAGCAACTTTTGAGACATCAAGTATACGTTCACCTGTAAACTCATTTACACATCCTGCGCAAGTGCATTCACAGCGAAGAAAGAAGGTCTGAAAGATGGTTGTATGGTTATCGTTCCATTTAATGGTAACTTCTGCAGGTGCGGTCTTTGAGACTTCTGTTGGAAAAACGTCCATTACACTTCTCCTGGATATGGAAGGCTGATATTTAACCAACCTTTGCTATTATCTCTTTGATCTGTTTCAAGTGTCTTGTTTCGTGACAGCCAACAAATTCAACAAACTGCGCCCCATCATAATCACCTAAGAATGGGTGTGGAATAACTATGTTTTCTAGCCGATCCCTTCCTGTCTTTACAGCCAGATCTTTTAGTGTCTGTCGTACTTGCACTAGGTTTTTCAGATTCTGCTCTTTTGGAGCTACATCGAGAGGCTCAAGCCTTTTTGGAGCTTTGACTTTGACAAGCCTAACATCAACTAGCCAAAGTGGTGGTTGAAAAAGTCGGCGAAGTGTACTCAGGCTACGAGGCGGTTCGGAAAGTCGCTTTTCAATCTCTTTTGTAACGTGTCCTTCAACAAGTGCAAGATGGTGGATGACTTCTGCAATACTCCACTGATTCTCTGCCGGCCTCTTCTCAAAGGTCTTTGGATCTATTGGTGAAACTTTGTCGAGTAGTTCTTTGCGGATCTCATCTAAACGCTCAATAATCTTCTGCATACGCCCTCTTTAATCGATACTTTTTGTAGTTTTTTCTACGGATCAGCTTTGGCAAGTCTGACTAGCACCTCTCTTGCTTCTTTGGGATTCTTTATTGGTGCATCAAAGACTATTCTCACTTTTTTACTGGCGACAAGCATATCAAAACCTTCGCTGTCGATACCAGACATCACGACTGTTTCACTCTCTGATAGTTGCAAACCTTTGATAGCTTTGCAGTAATGAATTAGCGAATCAGAATGATCTTCATTCATATGAGCCACTATCCTATCTTCGCTTTCTGAAAGAGGATCGGCAAAGAGCATCTCGTTCGGCTCTACCCAAAATATCTGCCCAAACCCTGCTATGAAACGTGCTCGACGAAGCTTTATACAATAAATGAATAAGAAAATGAAAGAAAAAATGTCATCCCTAAAGTACTTAAAAAGTTTGTTCAAAAAGTTTTCCTTCATCGCCTGCATCGCTGAGCATCAGAATTACTTCTTTCTCGTCAAAAATGGATGTATTTTGAAACGTAGGATCACCTTTTTTATCTTTATTAGGGATATCATCTTCAATAGTTGTTAGTATGTATTGGATGTCATTCTTAGCACAAATATCTCTTACTAATTCTATAAATTGACGTTTTTTTCTATTGTCAAGCCCTTCCAGAACACCATCATGATAAACAAACCTAAAGAATGATTCGAAACGGTACGCAATCAAAATGGCAAGGTCAAATGCAACGCAAAGTACTTTCTTGTAAGAAGCACCTTCTCCCTTTGAGGTAATTTCTGTTTCACTATGTTCTTCAGGTATAAAATCTTCAAAATCAACGTTTCCTTGACTATTCAGGGTTAATGAGATAATAGCTGCCTGGTTTATTATTTTGTGCACTATTTCATGGAAGGTTT
This sequence comes from Blastocatellia bacterium, assembly GCA_016789295.1. Taxonomy (GTDB): domain Bacteria; phylum Acidobacteriota; class Blastocatellia; order Chloracidobacteriales; family JADJPF01; genus JAEUQL01. Next base: position 7,705 of record JAEUQL010000135.1, read on the forward strand.
TTCTGATTTTGGAATAGCGGCTATTTCCTTCATGAATTTGATTTTCTATAGAATTTTTTTGGTCAAGTATCTTGTTAGCTATTTCTCGTTGTTTTTCTTTTTGTTTTGTTACCTCACTAATTGATTCTATTTGGGATTGGTATCGTATAATGTCGGCTTCTAATTCAACTAGTTTTTTTTGAAATTCCTTAAACTTCTTAAATGTATCTGTGCCTTGAAGAACAGATAACATACCAATCCTTTTTTCATCTAAATTAGACAACTGAGAATTAACACTTTGTAGCTCTTTTAGAATGTCATTTTTTCTTTGCGAAAGATACTTTGTTCTTTCATTAGATATTTTTTTATTGAATTCTATTAAATCTTTGTAGCTCTTTTTAAGAAAGTCTGAAAAATAAATCCCTACTTCCTTATACACTTTTTCGATTTCACCAAGGTTAAAAGTTGAACGTTTGTCTAAGGATTTATTAATTTCATCTAATTCAAAGGTAAGATTATATTTCATAGAGTTTAAGTCAGCTATCTCACGTTCAGTTTCTTCAACAAGGCTATTATTTAGTAAACTTTCTTCGGAATAAAAACTAAATTGATCTAATTTGCTTTTAATATCATTACTATCTGCAATTTTAATTTCAATAAGACCTTTAATTCTATCAACGTGCTCTGAGTCTCCAGATTTAGCTTCTAATTCTGAAATTTTTCTTTTTTGCTCTTCAGATTCTGCTTCTAAGTTATACTTTTTTTCTAGTGTTTGGCCGTCAAACCCAAGAAGGCTAAACAGAAATGGTTTCCAATAAATGTGTTTACCCTTGCCAAATTTTCTTAGTTCAAAAACACTTACATAATCATTTTGAGTTCTTATAAAATAACCTAAGCCCTTTCTATATGGATAATCTGGTAAAACATTGAAACTAGCTAATAGGCTTAGCTCTTCTCTAGCCTTTTTTATAGGAATATCTGAAAAATCCCATTCCTTTGAATCAATAAATTTGTTAACTACTACTAAGTTAATTTTCAGAGAAATTTTTGTGCTTTGTGAGACTCCTCTTCTTATGGTAAGAAATCTACCGTCATTTAATTTTAATTCAAGAAAAAAAACATTTAACTTTAGAAGGACTAAAGAAAATAACATACTATAAAAATAGTATGAATTCTAAATTAGATCTTCCCAGATCTTTAAACCAAAACCCTGAAGAAAAAGATATGAATTTGGACAATAAGACCTAAAAGGAATAATGCTTTGCATA
>JAEUQL010000136.1 GCA_016789295.1 Blastocatellia bacterium
CAGTTCCATCATATATCTCTGGAACTTCCATCTCAAAGAGTCTTTTTAGAAGCTCTGGACTTGTACGAGAAACATCTACTTGAGGGCCTTTGGACTCTTTAGTGACATCGTTTATGACTACCCTAACCCTTTCGCCTTGAGAGAAGGATTCTGCTGGAGATTGTTGTGTTCGTGGCAGTATCGACTCTATTTTTCCCAGATCAACAATCATGTTGCCTCTTTCGAAGCGTTTTACAAAGCCATTGACCAGCTCTCCTTTTTTACCAATATACTCTTCGTAGATGTTGTTTCTTTCTGCTTCTCTGACTTTTTGAAAGATTATCTGTTTAGCAGTTTGGGCGGCTATTCTACCCAGATCTTCTACAGGTCTTGGAAACTGCAATTGATCACCAATCTCTACACCTTCTCCAACCTCTTCAAGGGCTTCATTTAAGCTTATTTCGGTTTCAGGGTTTGAAACAATGTCTACTACTTTTTTAATAGCGTAAAGGTCTAACTGGCCACTCTCTCTGTTGTAGACAGCGTGAAGATCTTCTTTTGTTTTGAACTGCTTACGTGATGCTGTAACTACTGCGTCCTCTATTGCGCCAATAATTATGTCAGCATCTATATTCTTTTCGCGGCTTAACTCTTCTATGTTCTTCCACAAAATGGTGGGTTCCATCAACTATCTCCTATATTTTGAAGACTGACCCAAAACAGCATAGCTTACTGCTTCTGCTCTGCTTGTCGGAACAGTTCCTCTACATCTACTTCTATCTTTGCAGATTGTATAAGGTCAAAAGGGATCAGAATATGCTTTCCTGTTTTGTCTACAAGTGTGACAACACCATCATCTGTTATTGTTTCAAGACGGCCTTTGAAGTTCCGGCTCCCTTCTATAGCCTGATTTGTCTTTAAGCGAACTTTGTTACCTGCAAACCTAGTATAGTCCTCTTTTTTGTAAAGCCCCCTGTCTATGCCTGGGGATGAGATTTCAAGTGTGTAGTGGCCTGAGATCAGGTCTTCGACGTCGAGGACTGTTCCAAGCTGTTGGCTGATATAGCTGCAATCGCTGTGAGTTATTCCTCCAGGCTTATCTATGTAAACTCTGAGGACTGCGCTGTTTCGTCCTCCCACAAATTCACAATGGACAAACTCGAAACCTTCTGCTTTAACTACTTTTTCAACAAGCGAATAGAGATTTTTGTCTAAAACTACTTTCATCTATAACAATATTCAGAAACAATATCTTGGTATCTACAAAATTTGTAAAAAAAAGTGGGCTGAAAAGCCCACTTTTTGAGTAAGCTTTTCAGTATACTCTTACAAGTAAGACTGTCAAGGGTGTTTTTCACACTGTGTAGATTAAACTCTATCTTGGTTATTGACTTTGTATACAGTATAAATAGACTTGCTCAGACTGAAAGAGGAAAATAGCTGAAGACTTAGCAATGTAGGGGAGGGCTTAGAGTGGCAAAAGGGTGGACTGTAGAAGGAATAGTTCCAAACCAACTAACAATTGAAAGTGCCAGATGTATAATTTTGGCGAAGTTCTGCGAAGCAATCTCCTACAAAGAAGAGCTACTTACAAAAGGTGACCCAGATTCTGTACACGACATGAGAGTATCACTACGTCGTCTTTGGGCAGCAATGCGAAACTTCGAAGATCTGTTTAGGGATGAACCAGGCTTCAGAAAACTTGCTAAACAGACTCGCAGAATGGCGCGAAAACTTGGCAAAGTACGAGATACCGACGTGCTTATTGAGTTGATGGAAAAACAGAAAGCAGAAGGAGAGAATATAGAAGAGTTTGTTTTAGAACTTCTGATAGCAAGATGTCAAAACAGGAGAAAAAAAGCATACAAAAAGCTTCTAGACTCGATTCAAAAGCTAGAGAAGCGGAATTTCGAAACCGACTTTATAGGCTTTTTTGCAAATAGCCATATATTAGTTGAGCAAGTTACACTCTACAACAACAGAAAGAAGAAGACCGAAAACCAGAACAAAGAGCTTGAGAACTACTCTACTGATTTCAGATCGATAGGGAGTGAAAACTTTTAAACCACTATGGACAAAGAACAGAATAAAATTGGTGAAACTTTTCAAACTAATGCAATGATAACCCTACCAAAGCTTTTGGAAGAGTTTTATTTACACGATCCAGTAAAAGAAGATCCAGAAGCATTACATCAGTTGCGTATATGTGCAAAACGTCTACGATACTCTCTCGAACTTTATGAACCCTGCTACGGCAACCGGCTCGATAGTTATATAGATAACATTAAGTCTCTTCAAGAAGTATTAGGAGCTATACACGACTGTGATGTGATGTTGGAGTTTCTACAAGCCCAAAGTAGCAAAATTTCTCAAAAGTATGATTCTACAAAGATAGAGTGTGGTTTTGACTACACTATTGCCGACTTCAAACGAAAGCGAAAAAAGTATGTAGAAGAGTTTTTCCATCTGTGGCACAGTAAGTACGAATCAAACTTCAAAGAAGAGCTTCTGAAAGTTATTCTAAATCCAAGCCACTAACTACTAAAAGTGTTAAAGTGGTTGCAAATTGACACTTTTATTAAAATTATTGTAGTATCTAGATTCGTTATTGCAACCCTTCCTAATTTTGATCAAAAGGATTTTGGTGAGGAGTCGGTGAAAGATCAGCACTCAAGTAGTCTTAAAGCATCTGAAAATATTCTCGATCTGATCGGGAAGACTCCGCTGTTGAGACTAAAAAATTTAGAAAAAGAGAACTCTGCAAAAGTTTACGCAAAACTTGAATACTTCAATCCTGGCGGCAGCATAAAAGATAGAGCAGCACTTGGTCTGGTTCTTGACGCAGAAAGAAAAGGGCTTATAAGCTCTGGTTCAACCATAATTGAGCCAACTGCGGGAAATACTGGCGTGGGATTAGCTCTGATAGGAAGAGCCAAGGGCTATAGAGTCATTCTATGCGTACCAGAAGGATACAGCAGAGAAAAGATGATAGTGACAGAGGCTCTGGGTGGCGAAGTCATCTACACACCAAGAGATGCAGGCATGCAAGGAGCAATACAGAAAGCCAAAGAGCTTGCAGCAGAAATACCCAACTCCTTTGTACCACAACAGTTTGAAAATCCTGCCAATCCAAAATTCCACTACGAAACAACAGCTAGAGAGATTGACGAGCAACTCCAAGGCCAGGTAGATGCTGTTGTTATAGGATGCGGCTCCGCTGGAACCTTCACTGGCATAAGCAGATTTTTCAGGGAACGTAATCCCAATGTCTTCTGCGTAGCAGTTGAAACAGAAGGATCTATTCTTGGTGGTGGTCCAGTTGGTCCTCACAGAGTAGAAGGAATAGGCGTCAGTTTTATCCCAGGAAATTTTGACAAAGAGGTCTGTGATGAGGTTTTCAAAGTCACAGACGACGAAGCATTCGATATGGTCAAAAAACTTGCCCGCTATGAAGGAGTCCTCTGCGGAAGCTCTGCCGGTGCAAATGCATTTGCAGCATTTCGGGTTGCAGAACGTCTAGGCGAAGGTAAGAACGTAGTCACAGTCTTTGCCGACAGTGCAGAAAGATACATGAGCAAAGGTATTTTTGACTAATATCACCCAGTTTTAGAAGTACCCAAAGACAATTACAGAATAGGCTTTTAGGTTTTTAATTTTTCAAGAAAGCTTTTTGATAAAGTGTCCAACAAGATTAAAGAAAACAGTGGAATTGCTACTTTGGCAATTCACGCAGGTCAAGAGCCAGACCCTGCGACAGGTGCAATAATAACCCCAATATACCAGACTTCTACTTATGTACAGGAAGGCGTTGGTCAACACAAAGGTTTTGAGTATGCCCGTACTCAAAATCCTACAAGACTTGCATTAGAGCGAAATCTAGCTGCACTGGAAGCAGGAAAGGCTGCATACTGTTTTTCTTCTGGCATGTCTGCCATACACACTGTACTAATGCTTATTTCATCAGGTGACCACTGCATAGTCTCTGACACCACCTATGGTGGAACTTTTCGCCTCTTTGATAAAGTACTTAAGAACTTTGGCCTTGAGTTCAGCTATGTAAACACATCTTCTGTTGAAGCTGTAAAAGATGCTATTAAACCCAATACAAAAATGGTATTTATTGAAACTCCTACAAATCCCATAATGGCTCTTACAGACATAGCAGCAGTTGCTCAGATATGCAAAGAGTCGAAGTTGAAGTTAGTTGTTGACAATACTTTTGCAAGCCCTTACCTTCAACAACCTATAAAGCTTGGGGCAGACATAGTAGTTCATTCAACGACCAAATATCTGAACGGTCACAGCGACAGTGTGGGAGGTGTTGTTGTAGTCGATGATCTGAATGTTGGAGAGCGGATCGCATTTCTTCAAAATGCTGCAGGTGCAATACTAAGTCCTTTTGACTCTTGGTTAGTACTGCGTGGAACAAAGACATTAGCAGCAAGAATGCAACAACACGATAAAAATGGTAGAGAAGTAGCCAATTTTTTAGTTGAACATAGAAAGGTAGAAAAAGTATTCTATCCAGGTCTTTCTACTCATCCACATTATGAGTTGGCATGTCGCCAGATGAAAGGTTTTGGAGCCATGATCTCTTTTGAGACTGGATCTTACAAAAAGGCAGTCAGCTTTTTGGAGACTGTAAAACTTTGTTCTTTGGCAGAATCTCTTGGAGGTGTCGAAACTCTGGTATGTCATCCTGCTTCAATGACTCACGCAAGCATACCCGCACAAGAAAGATCCCGCCTTGGAATTACCGAGGGGCTGGTGAGAATCTCAGTAGGTATTGAGAATGTTGAAGACATAATAGATGACATCGATCAGGCATTAGAGCTGTTGTAAGAGATTATACGGAGCAATTTGAGATCTTTTAGCATATTTGCTCTGCTGTTTAAGTTTTTGTACTGGTAACTTTACATCAGTTCTAATATAATCGTGCAAACGAGTTTGACAATAAAACGCTTTCAAAAGTGACTGCTATCACTACGTTATAGTTCTACATTAACAACTCGAATCTATGACCAAAGAACCGAAGATAAAAGTATCACTGTATGCTCAAACACACATTGGGATGGTGCGGCACGGGAATGAAGACAACTTCCTTGTGGTCGATTTGAGTACAGCTGAAACCTGGACAGCAGAAAATTCTGCAGATAGCCCCACCGATGGATTACAGCTTCTTCAAGGTGAGAAAGGTGTTTTGATAGCTGTTACAGATGGTATGGGTGGTGCACTAGCTGGAGAAGTAGCCAGCCAGATGGCTGTCAACACTGTCCGTGACAGAATGCTGCAATTTCAAGCTACGCCATCCTTCTCACAGCTAGCTTTTCATGAACGGCTCCGCTTGTCGATAGAACAGGCCAACGTCTTTATAAATGTAGAGAGCCAGAACAACGTTGAGTACACAGGCATGGGAGCAACATTTACTGCTGCCGGATTGGATGGTGACACAGTCTATCTTGCACAAGTTGGTGACTCACGCTGTTACCTGCTGAGAGAGAATAAGATAGCCCAGATGACCAAAGACCAGTCCTTGGTCAGCCAACTTGTTGAAGCAGGCCATATTACAGAAGAAGAAGCTGAGTCGCACACCTACAAGAACGTGATCCTACAAGCTCTTGGTGCACAACCCAGGGTCAACGTGATTGTAGATAAGGTCAGACTGAGAAAGAACGATATACTGCTACTTTGCTCAGACGGCCTTTCAGGAAAGATGAAAGGGAAAGAGATGCTCGATATTGTAAACAACAGTAGCGACATTAAAGCTGCCTGCTCTTCCCTCATTAACCTTGCCAACGAAAGAGGCGGCGAAGATAACATAACAGTCTTGATCGCCAAGTTTGATGGAGAGGGACTCAGCGAAGTAGATTCAGCAGAAGCCTTCAAAGGCGAGTTTATACCCCGCGATCCAACGCTACCAGATGAAATAGACTCCTCGCAGCTCTTCTCTGACGACAGCGTGCTTAAACCAGATGGATACCTTCCTAAAAAGAAAGGTGTGGATGTTGTTGAAACTCAGGAAGTTCAGGCTACAATGCTCAACCTTCCCGCAATCACTCCACAAATGATCGCTGCTGCTCAGCAGCAGATGGCAACCGAAACTGGCGCAAGTATAGCCAGTGACAGCACGAGAGATCCGGCCTCCCCATCTACTTCAAACTCAAAGACCCCCATGTTTGAAGACAGACGAGCAGGTAATAGTAGTGCTGTTTGGGTACTCATAATCGTATTTGTAACTATTTCAATACTGTTAGTTTGGTACAAGTTTGGAAGATCTTCGGCACAAACTCCTATGAACCAACAGCAGCAACAGGAGCAGAATAGAACTTCTGCATCACCTCCTCCATCCACCAGCGATCCAAGTACCAAAACTCCAGAAGAGATAGCAGCAGCAAAGCTTCAAGAAAAGCGTGATGAAGTTAAAGCAAAGCTCGATGACCTGACTTCCCGTCTAGATGTACTTAGTCCAAAAGAGAAAGACGAGGTTTCACCAAAGCTGCAAAACTACCGCTTAACTCTTGAAAAGCAGCTTTTAGAGTCTTCCAATCAAGAGCAGCTAGTAGGAGAATGTGACGCCATACTGGAAGACCTAGCCAACATAGACAGAAAGTTTTTTGAAGGCAAACTTAAGCCAAAAGAGACCTCCCCAAACAGAAACAACAAAAAACCATCTTCTGAACCATCCAACCCAGAAATAAAAGACACTAAAAACCCAGAAAACTGAACTATCCAACAATAAATTCTCTAAGCCTTTCTCAGAGATGGTTGAAATTCTTTTGTAACAGATGTTACATTTCTATGTCTTGCTAGTAGTTATCTACTATAAAATTCTAGCAGTAGGAGGGCAAACTATATGTCAACAATAGCCCGCATACAGAGCAAACTCGAAAGTAGCGAAAGACGATATATTGAAAATATCTGCCCAATCAACGGTGAAGTTATAGGAAAGATTCCTATATCTACCCCTGAAGAGGTTGAAGCTGCCGTTGCAAAAGCACGTCGCGCACAATCTAGTTGGAGATCACTCTCTGTCAAACAGAGAGCCGACTACATATTAAAAGTTCGTGATGCTTTTGTTGAAAGAAGAGAGTGGGTTCTTGATACTATCCGAAAAGACACAGGCAAAACACGTTCTGACGCTTTTCTAGCCGATGTTTTTACTGTAGTTGATAGCACTACATACTTTTGTAAACGAGCACCCAAAATTCTTAGCTCCACACAAATCCCTCTCCACTTCTTCAAAACAAAGAAGAGTTATCTGGTTTATGAACCCCTTGGTGTCGTTGGTGTTATCACCCCTTGGAACTTTCCTACTGCATTCCTTTCTGATGTAGTGCTAGCACTGCTTGCAGGAAATACTGTTATTTTGAAACCCTCAGAAGTAACTCCATTGATAGGAGAAATGACAGCCGAGCTGTTTGCATCTGCCAAACTTCCAGATGGAGTCTTTCAAGTAGTTCACGGTGATGGCTCAACAGGAGCAGCCTTGGTTAAAAGTAATGTTGATAAGATAGTTTTCACTGGCTCAGTCAGAACTGGCAAACTCATCTATCAGGAGCTTGGACGTAAAGACCGCTTTACCCCAGTAGCTCTCGAACTTGGCGGCAAAGACCCTATGATCGTGCTTGAAGATGCCGACATAGAAAGGGCAGCAGACGCAGCAGTCTGGGGAGCAATGGTCAACTCTGGGCAGATGTGCTCAAGCGTAGAACGGGTCTATGTTATGCAACCCGTGGCCAAGCAGTTTATAGACTTAGTTGTAGAGAAGACCAAAAGCTTACGCCAAGGAACTCAGGATGGACCAAACGTTGATGTTGGAGCCATCATCTTTCCACGACAGATGGAGATAATAGATGGCCATGTAAAAGATGCCTTAAGCAAAGGAGCAAGAGTTCTTGCAGGCGGAGAGAGAAACAGCGATCTACTACCCGGCAACTACTACCGACCAACAGTACTCTCAGAAGTTGATCACTCTATGAAGATAATGACAGAAGAGACCTTTGGCCCAGTTCTACCTATTATGATAGTCAAAAATGAGGAAGAGGCTATAAAACTGGCAAATGACAGCGTGTATGGTCTGACAGCTATGGTCTGGTCGAAAAATCTTGATAGAGCAAAAAAGATTGCAGATCGTTTAGAGGCAGGTACTGTAGCTATCAACGACTGTTCTGCTGGTGGCTTTGGCTTCTGTGAAGCTCCTTGGTCAGGTGTTAAAGAGTCTGGTTTTGGAATAGTACACTCAGAAGAAGGGCTAAAGAGCTTTTGCCGTGCCAAACATATCATAGTAGACAGAGGACTGATGAAAAGAGAATTTTATTGGTTCCCAAATAGTGAGAAAAGTTATAATCTTCTATCTACTATCTTCAATGTACTTTTTGCACGAGGTGGTAAGAAGCTTGGTAGTATGTTTGGTAAAAAGGAGTAATCTATGTCAACAGCTACCCCAAATTCTCTGTATCAGACTCTTCTAAAAATACCAGGAGTTGGTGGCTACCTTGCCAGAGAAGAGCGAAGAGATATAGATAAAGCCTACAGAGAGACCCTTGCAAACCAACTGCACGAGATAAAGTCTACTTTAGGTAGAGTTATCCGCGAACTTACAGAGTCAGGTCGGCTTTTTGAAGTAAAACCTCTGGATAGACTTTCTGGAAAACTTGATAAACTCGAAAGCCGTATCCGCTTTGCAGTTTATGGCTACAGCGGTTTCTTTGACCTTGTCAAGATTGACGAAAAACAGCTCGACAACATCCATAGATTCGATAGAGCACTAGCAGAAAACATAGAAGAGTTAAACATAAAACTTAACCTTCTTCTTAAAGAGCAGAGCAACAAAGAGAGCCTCAAAGAGAATACTAATACCTTAGAGGCAGCTATTGATAGTTTTGATCTACACTTTAGCCAAAGACACCA
>JAEUQL010000137.1 GCA_016789295.1 Blastocatellia bacterium
TTATCTACTTGCTGTAAAACTTCACTCGTCTTTATTCTATCAGTCAAGTTCCCGTCGCGATTGGCATCAGAAGCCGTGTTTACAGTGAAAGGCTGTCCAGTCTGCAGCGTCAAGACTCCAGCCATCTGAAACCCACCAAGCCATCTATTTGAAGCAAAGAAAGGTAGGTCATAAACAAAGTATGATACCGAACGATGCCTTACATCAAAGCTTGCCGAGGCACGCTCTAGCCTGAGATTCTGGTCGTTTTGCGGCAGGTTGAATGCTCCAGCCGTATCAAATACATCTGAGACTTCGTCTATAGCGTGTGAGTAGGTATAGCTTGTTCCAAACTGCAGTCCTTTACTCATATTCTTTCTCAGAGAGAGTTGTAGTGAATGAAAGTTTGAAGAGGCCGATGAGCTAATGATTGTGAAAGGACCAAGATTTGGTTCTGTCTTGAAGCGGCTGAGAGGGCCAAATCTTGTAGGGATTATGCTGGAGAAGTTTGTATCAAAAGTGTAAAACTGAAACGAGTTTGGTCCACCATTTGGATTTCTAAACCTTATCAACTTAGTTCCAGTGGAGGCTGTGTAGGAAGCAGAAACTACATAGTCGTTGGCAAACTGGTGCTCAACACCAACGTTCCAGTGTTGGCTGTAAGGAGTTCTGAAATTTGCTTCAGGCAGAATGAAAGCAAGCCCACCTGCACCTGCTCCACCACCTCTGTTGAGGCCATTTCTCAAGAAGGCAAGCAGTGACCCAAGCCCGAACTTTGCAAATCCTGGAGGAAAGCCAAGCGTGTTGAGTGTCCCTGACTGTATCAGATTTAGGTTGACCCCAAACTGGGCAAAAGTTGAGTTGTCCAAGATAGCAGCAGGTGGAACTATAACTCTGTTAAGACCAAACAGATCAAAAGTGATGTCTGGATCAAAAACTAATGGAATGAAGCTTGGAAAGACATTTCTGGATTGACTGGTAACGCTTCCAATTACCTGATCATAGTAGAGACCATAGCCAGCTCTCAGAACAGTCTTCTTATTGCCAGTCAAGTCAAATGCTAGTCCAATTCTAGGACTGAAATTGTTTGCATCCGATCTGTATATTTTGTCTCGACCATCAAGAAACCTACTAAGACTAGCATTTGCGGAGTCTATAACTCCCAAAATTGCACTAGGTGGAGTGTCAGGATTCTGTGCTAGTTGAACTCGTGGGTCGTCTGCGGGAAATTGTAAGCCGAAAGTTCTTTCTATCTTTCTATTAACTTCAGTTGGTACAGAGCTGAATTCATAACGAAGCCCATAATCGAGCGTCAGTCTGGGAGTTACTTTCCAATTGTCTTGTACAAAGAAGTTGTATTCATTGAGTCTCAGGCCGATACTTGAGTCTGGAGTGATAGCAAGTGTTTGAAAGATCTGGCTTGCTACACCATATCCTGCTGTGTCGTTTCCAAACAGAACATCCAAATTCCCTGTACCAGGATTGAGAAAGAAACCTCCTGCAAAGACATATTGTGGGCGGAAGTTGCGATCAAGAAAGCTGTTTAACTGTACTCTTCTAAAGTCTGCTCCGATCTTGAGCGAATGTGCACCTATAGTCTTTGTAAAAGTGTCAGCAAGTTGGAATACGTTGTTGGTTCTTCCTTGTGGAAAAGTGAATGGATCTACACCTATTGGACTAAAAGGAACCATCTGGATCTGTCCAATAGGCCCAGTTCTTCCAAAAGGTCCAAAAGTACCAAACGGTGTTGTAACTGGTGCAGAAAAGACATCTGTTCTAACTATTTGTGGAAATTGATTCAATTCAGCAGCAAGCCTTGCTGGATCAAATGGGCTAGCTTGGCCAAAAAGAAGTGGGCTTCCAGACTGTTGTGGAAAGGCTAGAACTGTGCGTCCATAGGAAAATCTTACCTGATTGAAACTGGTGTTTGATAGCGAACTGTCATAGAAAAGTGACAGATTCTGGGTTCGTGTGTCTGTCCCTATGGCACCGTTTATCGCACCACCTACACTGGGGATAATAGAATTGTCATCAGTAAAGTTATATCTACCAGTTAGTAGACTAGTACCTATCTTGTGTGTGAGCTTGAAAGAGAATATATTTGCATCAGCATCGGCTCGTAAGTTCTGAGTAAAATTGTTGAGTCCATAAGGGCCACCAGTGTTGTTCGGTATGGGTGCATTTGATAGTACTGCAAGGCCAGGCTTTTGAACAAAACCGACAGCACCATTAAAGAATCTTTGTGTAAAGGTTGGAACTGCAAAGTGAAGCTCTTGGAGCGAATCAATATTCTGATGCTCATAAGAAGCAAAGTAATGAGTACGGTTTTTGACTATTGGCCCACCCAGTACAAAGCCTCCTTGAAACCGTGTAAAGTCATTCTCTTTACCTGCTATATCAAAGAAATTTCTGGCATTTAAGCTGCTATCGTTGATGAAAAGATAGCCTATACCGTGAATATCGTTTCCACCTGAAAGAGAGACTGCATTTACTTGAGCACCAATATTTCTTCCAAATTCTGTATCCCAAAGATGTGTTGAGATCTGAAATTCATTAACACTCTCAATCGATTGAGGCACAAGAGCAACAAAACCTTGTCTTCTTACGCCTATATCCTGGTCATTGTTGTCTGAACCATCTATTGCAAAGTTGTTTGCACGTGCCGGTCTTCCATTAACCGAAAACTGACCAGAAGTTCCAACACCAGGTCCAAGTCCAGGTCCAGAAGCAGTCCCATTAGTGGCAGGTGCAGGAAGCACACCTGGAGTAAGAAGGGCAAAGAAGTCGAAAGTTCTGATTCCACTTAGAGGTAAAGCTCTTATGAGAGTAAGGTCGTAGTTTGCTCTTGCTGTTGCGTCATTGAGGTTTACTAGAGCGCGGCTTGAAAGAGCCTGTGGTTGAGGTGTGGTTGTTGGTGTTGTTGTTGCAGCAGAAAGAGGAGTAAGTACAATAGGTGGTACTTCCAAAGTTGTTACCTGATTTAGTGGAATAATCTGGTTGGGTTGCTGGTTTTCAGTGTAGCCATCGAGTGTAGCTTTGACTGTGTAACGGCCTGGTTCGAGAAATGATATACGATAACGTCCAAGATCGTTAGTTATAGTATTTCTAGAGATACCACTATTTTCATTAATTGCTGTTACTAGAGCGTTTGCAATAGGCTTGAGGTTGTTATCTACCACAAGCCCGGAGAGTGTTCCAGAAGTCTGTGCGTAAGTTACTATTGATGTTGTTAAGAAGAAGAGGCCGAGTAGGCAGAATTTAAGGCTTTTTTCAACAACGCTTCTCATCAGCTTTACCTCGATAGAAAAGATAGAAAACCGAAAGTTCTTTAAATTCTTATGGGACAGTAGATCAACCGCTGAGTTATGATAGCACAAGGAAAGGGTAATAGTTCATAAGAGCCAAAACAGGCTCTCATGAACTGTTACAATTTTACTGGCGGGTAAACTCTTTACCAACAGAGAGCTTGCCGTCTGGGTTTTTAACAGTTAACTTGACTGTTGACCCTTTTCTTATGTCTCTTCTTATTCTTATTCCTCCTGGAGTGCTAGATGCTCTCTTTGGAACAGTGAACTGTATGCCTGTACTGTCAATCTCTAGTGGGTAGGTTTCATTCTCATTTATAGTCAACATAGCTCCTGGTTTAATGAATGAGCCTGGACCATCAATAAAAATTGTGCCTCGTTCAAACCTTGGATTCTTGATCACAGGTAGATCTGTACCTGCAGGTCTCGAACCATTGCTCATGTCTCCAGTGTTGAAATTGCTAGTGACAGAATAGACAAAATTATCACCTTTGCTAGTTGAGACAGTATCAATAAAGGTTGTTGTTGTTGCTGGCAAAGAGCCAACCAGATTGGCAGGATTTCCTACTATCTGTTCTGGCGTTGGTTGTGGCTGATCTGGTGGTGGCTGAACAACTCTGAAGATGTTGTAGCCAATCAGGATAGGAGTTGTAGTTATTTGGTTACTGTCAACTGTTACAGTCTGAAGGGTTGAGTTTTTCTCTTCTTGCTTGTTATCTTTTGGAACAGCGTCTACTTCTGTTGCATCAGCTCTGACATTTTGTGGTGGAGCTACCTGCCCCATTGGTGGTGGATCAAAGCTGATAACTACTTGTAAGCTTGGTTCTACAGGTGGAACGGCAGGAGCCTGTACAGAAAAGATGTCACTAGTAGCAAATGAGGAGTTACCAGACCTATCTGTTGCTGTAACTATAATTCTGCCAGAACTGGTACGAAGTGTTTCAGGGACATTCCAAACTACCTGATTTATGCTACCAGAAACACGGGCAACCTCTGTTGTGGCTACGTTAGTACCGTTTATAGAGAAACCAACTACAAAATTGCTGATGCTATCATCATCACTTCCATTATAGGCAATGATGAATGGTATTCCAGCCGTCAGTGCCTGTCCTGATATTGGAGTGATGAGAGACACTGTAGGTGGCTTTCTGTCTAAACTTTGTCCACGAAGATTTATAGTTGCGTCTCCACCATTACTTGATACCAATATCTTACCAAGTATTAGATTACTAGCTGTCGTTGGCCTAAATAGGACTTCAAATGTAGTAGTCTGTTTAGGTTCGATTGTGAGAGTTCTTGGAACTGTGCCAAGTGCAAAACCTGCTGCTCCACCATCGGTAAGTGTTGGAAGAGAGAAGGTAAGAGGTGTTTCTCCATCATTCTGCATTGTTACGGTTCGTGTAGCTGATGTACCAAACTCAACAGAACCAAAGTCTACAGTGTCTGATACAAGAAGTTTTGGAGGTGTAGGAGGTTTATCTACATCACGAATAGTTAGCAGTGCTCGTGAAAGACCAAGTGTTGCTCCATTGGTTGCTGCTGTGAGGTTTATCTCTAAAAGTCTATCTCCTGTTGCTTTACCGTTGTTGAACGTCCGTATAGTGAAGCTCTGTGAAGTGGAGCCTACACCAAAGTTGAGAACACCAAAAGTATTCTCATAATCTACATCTGGAACTGCTGTGCTGTTGGGGCCACCAAGGGTGTATCCTACAGAAACAGGAACTGTGGCTCCATTTGTGCGAGTAACAGTAACAGTTGTTGATCCTCCTTCATCGGTTATAAAAGAACCGTTGCCAATTTGTAGCTGGCCAGGTTGCCGCGTTTCATCATCAAGTATTGTCAACTGGGCTATATTCACGCCTCCAAGAGTTGCTCCAACAGGGTTAGCAAGTGTCAACCCCAAAAACCTTGATCCAGTAAATCTGTTGTCATCAAGTATGCGAACATTGAATGTGAGTGCTGTCGCTCCAGGTGGGAACATAAGTGTTCCGCTTGAAGAGACAAAGTCGGTTCCATTTATAGCGGTTCCCTCTGTTGTAAAAAAGCTTACACTGGAGCTTGTTGTGGTTCCTCCACTTCGACGAACAGTAATAGTGGCACTTCCAGCAGCTTCGTTTACAGAGAAATCTCTCTGTGCGAACTCAATCCTGCTGCTTAAATCAGGTGAATTGCCTATCAGTTGGACGATAGATGATATTTTGTCTTGAGCCTCTTTAATCAGTAGTCTTGCACTGCGTGGGCCAGGTGCAAGAGGAGAAAATACGATAGGAATTTGGAATGTCACACCTGGTGGAAGGGTTCCTCCACCAATTTCGTCTGCAATTTGGAAGTCTTCATTTCCAGCTATCTCGAAAAATATGTCGATAGGTGCTGTTCCTAGATTCGATATTCTCACTGCTTGAGGAGGACTTGTGGTATTGATCTGTGTATTTTCAAAAATCAATGCTGTTGGTGAAACACTTACTATTGGTCTCGGTTGGACTGCATTTCCAACTAAAGAGACTGTTTGTGGACTGTTTGCAGCATTTGAAAAAATGATGAAAGATCCTGTAATGATACCAGGACTGACTTCTGAGGGTGCAAAGGCTAATTGAAAAGTACAACTCTGACCAGGACTTAAATTGTTTCTTGATGGCACATCAGACGAACCCAGATCACAGGTAGAATCAATTACTATAAATGGTGATGTAATCGAAAACGATGAAACAAAAAGTGTTGAGTCTCCTGTATTGGTCAAAGTAACTGTTCTAGAAGAGATAGGAGGTTGGTCTATCCCTTGATTACCAAAATTTATACTGGTTGGTGAAACAGAACCAGTTGCTGCCATGGCTACAACTGTTCCAGAACTCAAGTTACCAGAAGCTTTAACCGAGTTCACAATAGTTGAGAGATCACAAAAGCTCAAAAATGATAATGTTGTGGCAAGCAGCAATAATAGCAGTTTCGTATGGCTGGGCGTGAATTTGGATGGAAGTAACATTCCACTCAGTCCTTTCCTATAGATGTGTCATAAAGATAACAGTCTAAGTTAATACAGTAGCAATCTTGTACTCTCTGTAGCTCAACTTATCAGATATCTACTTGTCTGTAGCCTGTTTCCTATTTTGGCACCTTTGTTGTGCCATTTCCAGAAATAATAATGCCGTAAATGGAGGCTATTTCCATCTACGGCATGCGGATTTTAAGCTTTATTACTTTTTTTCGCTACTTTCTATGGGTCTTATATGTAAATCTTCAATAAAATTTTCTTCCCCATCAAGAGTTCTAAACCCAAGATTGCCATAAGTATAGAGGTTTCTTTCATCAATAAAAGCTCCTATAGGAATTCTTCTACCTCTATCTTTGCCGTCTTGAGGAGTAATAAAGTGGAAGATTTTATTACCTCTAGCTTCTATCTCCAGTGTGTATCTATCTTTCTCTGTAATAGGCAGAACATTGGCAGGAACTGTGCTAAAAGGCTTATTTATGTCTACCTTACCGTCTTCAGATATGTAAGTCCTTAATTCCAGAGGGTTTTTATTCTTTGGGCCAGTGAGATAGAAGAGGTAGTATTTCTCTTTCTCTCTGCCTTGTATGCGCACTGCCCAAGCAATCCCTTTTCCATTGCTAAGTCTAAAGCTGAAGAGTGCATCAAAGTCACGATAGTTGCGGTCTTTCGGATAGCCAAAAGTTGAAGATCCATTCACTACTATTCCGTTTTTCTCCACTCTCCACTCTTTTGGAGCAACCCAACCACTCAAGCCTGAACGGAAGTATTCATCAAAATCGGAAGAGTTGGGAATAGGAATCAGTTTTACAGAGATCTCTTTGGCTCCAACTGCAAAAGTTTCTGTAGATTTGTAGTCTATGTAGCCGTTCTTGACTACAGTCACTTCATATGTGCCTGGAATAACATCCGAAACCAGAAGTTTCTCTTCTGGTGGAACTTCCCCTCGTTCTTCTCCATTGAGGTAGACCTTTGCACCCGACAACGTGTTGAGGGTCAACTGTGCAAGAGCACGTTCTACAGGGACATTGAATGGTGTTGGTATTCCTGGTTTGACTTCGAGTTCTCCTGTCCATTCTATATAGTCAGGGTGGTTTATTTTCAGCTTTCTGTTTCCAACAAGTATTCGTTTTATAGATACTTGCTGGTCTTTGTCTCTTTCATAGCTTGCCAACTCTTGGTTATCCAAGAAGATTTTGGCATTTTCTGGAATACCACCAAGTAGAATATCGCCATACTTGGAGACAAGGTCGAGTTTGACAGGAGTGATATCACCGCGCTTGAGGGTAATATTCTGGGTTATTTCATTAAAATCTGGATGACGGACTGTTATTACGGCTTTATCTGCTTTTGAAAGATCTACAGGTTTTCTAACAAACCCATCAGATTCTGTCTTGAAGCGTAGTTTACTGTTGATAATCACTTCGGCACCAGCAACATTTGTACTTATCACAATTCTGCTGATCTGGGGTGGTGGAGGTGGAAGTTTGGCAACATCTCTAACATCTTTGACTATTAGAAGACTTTCACCTTGCCCTTTCTTTGTTCCACCTTTTGTATCTTTTGGAACTATAGCACTTTGAAATGCTGCACTAGTCAGGCAGAAGAGAAGAGTTAATGTAGTAGCTAGAAAGAGTCTGTACTTCATATGGATGTATGCCTTAAACGATCCCAGGTTCTATATTTGAGTTATTTTGAGCCATCTCTTGCTACCCGAAAACCAAGTACTACGTCCAGATATTCTGGCGAAGGTATTGAAAATCTGGTTGTAGTCACTGCTGTGTAATTTGGGCTTGCAAAGTTACTTCCTCTAACCACTCTATTTCCTGAATCACTATTTGCTGAAGAGTTTCCTTTGTAAAGCTTGTATTTGGATGATGTCCATTCTGTAACGTTGCCAGACATTCCTATGACTCCATAAGGGCTGGTGTCTTTCTTCATGGCATCACTTTTTACAGAGAGCATTATTTTGCCAAGTTCTGCCGTGTTGGCTCTGAGTGGTTCCCAGCTTGATCCCCAAGGGTAAAGCAAACTGTCGGTTCCTCTAGCGGCAAACTCCCACTCTTCTTCGGTTGGCAGCCTGTAGGTTCGTTTCTCTTTATCAGAAAGCCACTTACAGAAGGCGTTAACATCATCAAGGCTCACATTAACAACAGGGAAGTCTTCTTTCCCTTTCTCAAAAGTCCCATTTTTCCAGTGTTTAGGTGGTCGATGATTTGTAGCTTTGACAAACTCAAAGTATTCGCTGTTAGTGACTTCGTATTTGCTTATAGAAAAGTCTGAAACAGTTACTTCATTTGTAGGTGTTTCATTGTTTTTTATCTTATCGCCAGACAGTTCGTCTATGCCTGGCTCACGACCCATAGTAAAAGTGCCTCCACGTATCGATATCATCTGTAAAAGACTTTCTGCTGCAGGATTTTCCCTGGTCTGCCCATTTCCTATATTTCCACTGAGAGGAGTCTTATTTGGATCTTCTGCAGGCTCTTTCTTATAGAAGATAAAGACTACTATGACTACTGCTATCAGTAACCCACCCAAACCAATAAATATAGGTGCTTTAGATCTGGTAGTAGTCTT
>JAEUQL010000138.1 GCA_016789295.1 Blastocatellia bacterium
GTCAGGCTCTCTTCTGACTATAGATCCTATGAACAAGGATCTTGGAATAACAACTTGTACATTAAAAGTTACAGATAGCGTTGGGCTTTCAACATCAACTGTTCTTTTCATTACTGTAGTTCCTTGCTCAATACCTCTAAACTTTATTGATCTTGCTGATCAAGATCTAAAAGTTGGCGAAGTAAGGTTTGTGAATGTGCGTGTTAACAATCCTTGTGGACTTCCTCCAATAGCTCTGTCACTACCAATTGCCCCAAACTATGTCACATTGACAGATGCAGGCAATGGAACAGGAACTGTAAGAATAGCTCCTCAGAGAGGAGATATAGGTGGAAGAATAATTATTGAAGCTAGAGATTCTGTTGGGCTTTTTACCCAAAGTAGTTTCAATATAAGTCTAAAGATAGGTGGTACAGTATCTTCAGTAAATTTTTCAAAGCCTAATCTTACTATTTCAGGAAATGGTTTTGGAAATGGTGGGGCAAGAATCTCTATCAATAACATGGATGTGACGAGCCGCATCAATACACAGAATGATACACTCATAACATTACGTGGTAACAAGAAAAGGCTTAATCTGAAGACTGGGCCAAATCTAATTCGTATAACTCCTGCTTCTAATAATGGTACTGATATACTAGAGTTTGTCTTTGATTTTTAGACTTTTTTAGCTATCAGAAGATGAAATCTTCTGATAGCTTCTACACGTTGTAGCATTAAGACACAGCCAGCATAGGTCTATCGCTCCCTCTTTCATAGTCTTGTTTTTTCCTACTTTACAAAGCAAAATAGCTCCATAACACCTTATTTTTATCTCAAAGCCGAGGAACATAGCCTTGAACTTTTTAAATCTATTATTTAAGAGAAAAATATATATTTTCTTGCTTTTGACTTTTTTAGTCATTTCAAACTTACCTGTCTCTTCCGCAAGTGATGACACAGAAAGCGAAGTACCTGTCAGTGAGCCTTTAGAGAAGCTGAAAATAGACTATACAATTGATGCTACAGACACCAAAAATCACCTTTATAAAGTTACTATTCAAGTATCAGGGCATCGCTCACACAAACTAGATTTTGCAATGCCTGCTTGGTCTCCAGGAAGGTATGTTATCTTCGACTTTGCTAAAAATCTCCAAGATTTTCAGGCAAAAAACCGAAAAGGTGATGAACTAAAATTTGAGAAACTGGATAAGCAAACCTGGCGTGTTGAATGTCAACCTAATACACCTTTTGAAGTTAGCTATAAAGTCTATGCAAATGACCTTTCTGGAACATTTAGCCAGTTAAACGACACACACGCAAACTACAATGGAGCTTCTATCTTCATGTATGTTGCTTCCCATAAACAAGATCCTATCAGGTTGACTGTTGTCAAACCTTCAAAATGGAAGATATGGAGCGGAGCATCTTCAAATTCTGATCAGACTGAGTTTCTTTTTGATAACTATGATCTATTGGTAGATGCTCCTTTTGAAATAGCCAACTTCGACAACTCAGATTTCAGGTTTGAGTCTTTTACCCACGAAGGCAAGACCTATAGAATAGTGCTTCACCATTTCAGCGACTTCGACGAATGGGACAGGCTAGTTGAAAGCACAAAGAAGATTGTAAAGACACAGACTGCAATTGTTGGTCAGCCAGACTTTGAACACTATACTTTCTTGCTCCACTTTGTCCCTCCATCTAGCCTGACATCTGATGGAATGGAGCATCTAAATTCAACCCAAATAATAGAGAACTCTCTTGATTATCTACTAGGAACTATCTCTCACGAATTTTTCCACTTATGGAATGTAAAACGCCTTCGTCCTGTGGAGCTTGGGCCTTGGGACTATAGTCACGAAGTACACACAAAAAGTCTTTGGATAGCCGAAGGGTTGACTAGTTATTATGGCGACCTAGCTTTAGCACGTTCTGGTGTATGGTCTAATGAAAAGTTCTACAAAGCAATGAGTGATGAGATATACCAGCTACAAAATCGTGCAGGAAGACAGAAGATGAGTTTGGAGCTGTCGAGCTGGGACACCTGGCTCTACCTAGCAGTACCCAAAGCCCAAGCTACAAACCAGCCAAACACTACTGTCTCTTACTACAACAAAGGCGAGATTGTTGGAATGTTACTTGATTTTGAAATTCGACATCGTACTGCTGGACGAAAAAGCCTTGATGATGTCTTTAGATATATGTACAACAAATTTTACTTAAATAGCTCTAAAGAGACCTACTATTTAAAAGGTCGAGGTTACAAAACAGAAGATTTTCTAAAGGCCGTTAATACTGTTAGTGGAAATGATTTTGCAGATTTCTTTAAGATCTATGTAAGCGGGACTGAAGAGCTTGATTACAATAGATATCTAGCCTATGCAGGGCTTGAGATCGAGATGCGTGGCAACAGCTATCAGATAAAAGAAAACCCTTCGGCAAGCAGAGGGCAGAAGGTTTTTAGAGAAGCTTGGTTGACAGGCAAAAATATAGCAGTTGCAAGTAAGTAGAGGAAATGCATGAGAAAGGTACTATTAAGTTTGGTTGCCCTAATTCTGTTCTATTCTAGATTTGAAGCTGAAATTTTCGGTGTTTTAGAAGCTAATCAGGAGGCTCAGCAAGAGGTAAAGGCTCTGCCTGCAGAGCAGGTTGATCTTTATCAAAATCTTTTAGACCTAACATATCCATTTACAATAATGTGTGTTGCTGCACACCCAGACGATGAAGATTCTGATGGGCTTGCCTTCTACCGAATGAAATATGGAGCTAGAACTGTAATTGTGACAGCGACTCGTGGAGAAGGAGGACAGAACTCACAAGGAGAAGAGCTGTACGAAGATCTAGCTGTAAAACGAGTGTCAGAACTTAACTTAGCAGCACGAAGACTCGATGCTGCTACTTTTAACCTTGCAATGCCTGATTTTGGTTTCTCTCCATCTTCAGAAGAGACCTTTCAGAAGTGGAATCGTAGAGAAGCAGTTCGTCGGCTTGTTTTCGCAATTCGAACTTTTCGTCCTGATATCATTATCACTCAGCATGACCGTAGTACAGGCCACGGTCACCATCAAGCTACAAGAAGACTTACAGAAGAAGCTATAGATGTAGCAGCCGACAAATATGCCTTTTCTGATCAGATCAAACTGAGGCTAGAGCCTTGGCAAGTAAAAAGGCTTTTTGTAAAGACACAGAGCAGAACACGCTATGACACAGAGTTTGATACCAATGCCATAGAACCTATTCGCAAAAAACCATACTCGATAATCTCCTACGAATCACGCCTAGAACACCGCACACAAGGACCTTGGCCAGAAGTTAAGACTAGTAGTGAGCGTATGTCACGTTATAACTTGGTCAAAAAATCTCAAGGCGACACATTTCGTCGATGGTTCACTTTTGATCAAGGTATAGAAGAACCCGCTATTTACAATAAGATTAAACCTTTGCTGTTTGACCAACAATATTCAACGGTTGATAAACTCCTTTTGCTACCAGAAAAAGAACTAGTCTTCAGACTAGTTCAAGCATTAAAACTCGTAGAAGGTTATATAAAGCAGGAAGGCAAAGAAGATATTAAAGCATTAGAACTGTTAACTAAACTCCAAAAATCTCTTCTCACTACTTGTAAAATACAGCTTTCTATTAAACCAAATGTTGAAAAGACTTTTCCAGGCAAAGAATTTTCTTTCACTGCTTCTATAACGAATGGCTGTACTTTTAATTTAGAGACAAAGGCTGTACGTGTTCTTTTACCAGACGGTTGGGAAGTGCAGGAAAAGAGTAAATTTCCTGAAAAGCTGGAGCCGGGTACTACAGTTTCAGCAGAGTTTAGTGCAACTGTTGCTACAGAAGCTGCTACAACTTTGCCTGCAACTGCTCATATTTATGACATAGATTTTCTTGAACCACAGATTGATCTGTCAGCAAAAATCTCTGTTGCAGAAGCTGAGCTTACTATTCGAGAAAATGCCCGCATCGAAATTGCACCAAGTATAGAAGTTGAAGTCACACCTAGCGATGCTACTTTAAATCTGACCAGCAGCTTCAGTGTAACTCCACAAGTTATTCAAGTTAAAGTTACTAACAACTCCAATCAACAGTTGAAAGCACGTCTAATGGCTACCCAAGCACCTAGAGTGCGCTTGTCTCCAGAGGTACAGCAGTTTGTAGTTGCTCCTTCTTCCATTGCTACGATCTCTCTTACTGCTACTCCAAGTTCTATCAAAGAAGGTGGAGACAACATCATACTACCTATAACTATTTCTGACGATAAAGGCACAGTTCTATCTACTAACAATTTTAGGTTAAATATATTAACGGTGAATGTAGCAAAGAATCTTAGAGTAGGATATCTGCGCACTTATGACCTTACTCTGCTTCGCGCCTTCAGTGTTATGGGAATAGACGCCACACCAATGAGCTACCAACAGCTTGGAGAAAATGGGTTAAATTTTCGCTATGACACTATAGTAATAGATAACCGTGCATATTTGGCTTATCCAGACATATCTAAATTTAACAGCAATTTGTTAGATTTTGTTAAAGCGGGCGGCACAGTTATAGTCTTTTATCAAAGACCTGTAGACTGGAACAACAAGCAATTGTCCCCTTTTCCACTGACCCTTGGTGATCAAAGAGTAACAGATGAACGTGCTCCAGTCTCTATCCTTATAGAAGATCATCCTATTGTAAATAAGCCTAATAGATTAGAGTCTATAGATTTTGATAATTGGATACAGGAACGAGGTCTCTATTTTCCAGAAAGTTGGGATGAGAAATATGAAACTGTGCTATCGAGTGGTGATCCTGGTCAACAGCAATTGAAAGGAGGATTGCTTGTAGCAAATTATGGACGTGGCCACTATATTTACACAAGCTATGCAATCTCTCGCCAATTGCGTAGCCAAGTAACGGGAGCATACAAACTTTTTGCAAACATGATAAGTTACCCAAAAAGTAGATGAATTTGTAAAATGCTACAGTGTCTTTTGTACGATAGGATATTAACTAATGGCAACATATAGCGATCTACGCCTTGACCATAGGCTTTTTATGCAAGGCTATCCATTCTCTAAATATAGGATATCTGGTATAAAACCGGCTCTCCTTTCAAAACCATTGAAACAATCTCGCCTAGCAATTGTGACTACAGCAGGATTACACACTGACAACCAGGTTGCTTTCAATCAGAAAGACAAGTCTGGGGATTGCTCTTTTCGAGAGATAGCAGCAGACGTAGAAGTACAATCCCTTGTTGAATCACACAAAAGCAGTGCTTTTGACCATAGTGGTATAGAAAAGGATCGCAATCTTGCATTTCCAGTAGATAGATTGAGAGAGTTTAAGACTCAAGGGATAATTGGAGAGATCAACCATCGACATTTTAGCTTTATGGGGTCAATAATCAATCCTCAGAAGCTTATTGAAGAGACAGCTCCAGCAGTTGCAAGTGCTCTCACAAGCGACCGAGTAGAAGCTGTTATACTAACTCCTGTTTGACCAATGTGTGTACAGACAGTTAGTCTGATCCAAGCAGCAATAGAAAAAGTAGGTATATCAACTGTCTCTATTTCACTCCTTCGCGAAGTAACAGAAGTACTTTTACCACCACGTGCTCTTTTTGTGCCATTCAAAATGGGTTTTCCTCTTGGAGAAGCTAACAATAAAGAATTACAAAAGAGAGTCCTTCTGCAGATGTTTTCACTATTTGAGAAAGCCGAAATACCTGTATTAGAAGATTTTAAGCCTTAAAAGTTACAGCTAACTATATCTTTAATATCTTTCAGCTTAAATTCATTTTGGAGATAGTTGCTAGCATTTATTATCAATAGTAGTCTATTTTTCAGATCTGCAACAGCATCAGTTATTATATTGCTATGATCAAAAGCAAGGCTTGGGAGGGTTCGCAGTCCAAACCAGCCAAGATCTGCTGCATCGTCTGCAGCTCTAGCTGAAAGAGGAATAGCTGCAAGAAATGTCATATAAGCAAAAGTTATTGTTCTACCTCTCGGATCTCGTCCTGGTTTTGAATAAGAGCCTAGCAGGTGCAATTTAATACCTGTTAACCCTGTCTCTTCTAAAAGCTCTCTGTGAGCTGTGTCTTCTATGTGTTCATCTATGTTAAGAAAACCTCCAGGCAAAGCCCAACAGTCCTTAAATGGGTCATAGCGTCTTTTGATAAGCAAGATTTTTATGGTTGAATCAGTGTCAACTGCAAAAATTATAATGTCAGCAGTAACAGAAGGTTTTGGATATTTATCATTCATCATTCTTAGCCTCACTATCTTTTATACGATACAAGAGATAACGGTAGAGCACCTCCACACTTCTCTAGTATCTGATTCACAATCTCATCCTGTTTGATCCGGGCTTTGTGCACCAAATCGTGATTGAGTATAGCAAATAACACAACACCCTTATCTTTTGTGTATATTACTCCAACCAGAGTACTTACATGTTGCATTGCGAGAGTTCCCGTCTTCCCTACTACACTACCACGAATTGTACTTTGGTTAAACCTATCCAAAAGTGTGCCATTATCTACACCTGCTACAGGAAGAATTTCATCAATACGTTTATTTATTGAAGAGAGTGTGTAGTAGAGGTGTCGTACCATTTTTGTTGAAGCACGTGCAGTTATTGCATTCTGCCCAAGACCAGATGAAGAGACTACACGCACTTCTGCCGGTGAAAGACCTACATTATCTATTAAGCATTTTTCTATAACATCAGATCCACCTAAATGATAACCTATAACTTCTGCTATGAAGTTATTAGAATAGTCATTCATAGATTTCAGTATCTCGATCATTGGCTTTGAATAGTGTGTATAAAGAGTAAAAAGCTCCCCCTTAACAGACTGTTCCAATCTTGTA
The DNA here is from genome assembly GCA_016789295.1 of Blastocatellia bacterium. Lineage (GTDB taxonomy): Bacteria > Acidobacteriota > Blastocatellia > Chloracidobacteriales > JADJPF01 > JAEUQL01. Next base: position 6,855 of record JAEUQL010000138.1, read on the forward strand.
TTTCCATAAAAAGTTATTGGTGGATAGTGGTATGTGGTCAAACCGTTATCTTCAACCTCTGTGCGCTCTAAAATAGCTCTTAGTCTGTCACCAGCATGAGAAGAGCTAAAATTGAAATAGAATGGGTTAGTAACTACTAGGTCGCCCTGAACAGCCTTTATTCCTGCTTCTCTTATTTTTTCAGAGATCAAAAATGCATGTTCTGTGAAAAAGACAGGATCACCAGAACTGACTATATAGAGGTTACCCGTAAGTAGACCACTGGAGTCTATGGTTGCGTCTGTTTGTACAGTAGTTTTGAACCTGTAGTCATGTCCCATAATCCTCATAGCTGCTATTGAAGTAGCTACCTTAATTACAGAAGCTGGGTTGAAACGCCGGTCTTCGTTGTTAGAGACTATCGTCTCTCCTTTCAAAGTTTCCGCATAGACACCCATTTCGGCTTTTACAGCTTTTGCTCTAGATCTTTTTGTACTTTTTCTTATAACGGCAAACGAATCTATAGGTAGTGTAATAACTGATATTAGTAAGGCAAGGCTAATTAATAATTTTTTCATATATCTTTCCTCAAAAATAGACTTTTCTTTTTTGGATGAATAGTTCGGCTGCTATTGTTGTACAAAAAAGATCAGTAAAAGTTATATATTTTATATTTTACTTTCTGTCCTGTAGAGCTACAATCTTTTGTTCTGATGCAGGTCTATTCTTCTGCTTTATAGAAGACCTAGCGCGATAGTTTGGAAAATTTTTAGAACCAATTCGTAAGAGAGGCGTGTAGGTATGAAAAAGAACCTGGAGCCAACAGTTATGAAAGCTGAAAAAGCAGATTGCATAAACATATGGGAGTGCAAAGAGTGCAACACTTTAATACAAGAATCCGACTCTGTAGCCTTCCACCTTGTAAATGGTTTTCTTTATGGCTGGTGCAGAAAATGCTTTGAAAACCGGTCACAAAAGAAAGCCCAAAAAAACTAAACTAACCTACATACTAGCCGACTTGGTCACAATACAGGTCGGCTCAAACACCTCTTCCACCTATTTATAAAGTACCTATTATCCTGCAAAAATGGTACTATGAAAAATATCTGCTAGATTTGACTTTGCTAAAACACTATCGGAAGGTTATGTACGTGAAAATAGTCTCCATATGCTTCGTGGGTTTTGGTAATGCTGCAAGGAGATTGGCAGAGATACTGTTACAGTTTTCTGATGAGATCTATAGAAGATACTCGATCAAAATCAGGTGCAGTGCAATATCGACTGCTAGGCATAGTAGTGTTGTCTCCAGAAGAGCTAACAAAATAGACTTAGAGCACGCCTTAAATTTGGTTAAAGCAGGAAAGCAGCTTACAGAGCTTGAAAATGTAGAAGAGGTTGAGAGTGCTATCCAAGCTATTGCCAAAAGTGGTGCGGATATAGTAATTGAAACTACAACTCTAAATCCCTACGACGGCGAGCCTGCGCTGTCACACGTAGCTTTTGCTCTCAAATCTAGAAAACACGTAGTTAGTGCAAATAAAGGGCCTGTAGCCTATGCTTTACCATACTTAAAAACTTTGGCCAAAGAGCAGAAGGTCTCTTTCAGGTATGAATCTACTGTGATGGACGGTGCTCCTATCTTCAACCTTGTGGAGCAGTGTCTACCTTTAGTCAAAGTTGATTCAATCTTTGGCATCGTTAACAGTACAACAAATTTTATTTTGAGCCAGATGGAGCTAGGAGTAGATTTTGGAAATGCTTTATCAGAAGCTCAAAAGATGGGTATTGCTGAAGCAGACCCTAGCTTTGATCTAGATGGATGGGATGCAGCAGTAAAGCTTTCAGTGCTTGCAAACTCTATAATGCAAGCAGAGTTGAGACCTTCTCAAGTCTCCAGAGTCAGTATATCTTCTCTCAATCGCCGATCACTTAGAGAAAACTATAAGCGAGGTTTTAAGACAAGAGTAATAGCAAG
>JAEUQL010000139.1 GCA_016789295.1 Blastocatellia bacterium
TCCTGCTTGTACCCTTTACTTACTTCCTCTTCTACCACACAAGTTTTGGGTTGAGACTGCGTGCAGTTGGCGAAAAACCCGAAGCTGCCGACACAACAGGTGTTAAAGTTGAAACTATGCGTTATTGTGGAGTAATAATTTCAGGACTACTTGGAGCATTAGGCGGGGCGTATCTTTCTATAGGTCAGAACTCGCTCTACACACGAAACATGACAGCAGGCCGAGGCTTTATTGCACTGGCTGCTGTGATATTTGGCAATTGGCATCCAGTAAGAACTCTTCTAGCTTGCCTACTGTTTGGTTTTGCTGAAGCTATCACTATCAGACTGCAAGGAGTTAGCTCAATTCCAACCCAGTTCATCCAGCTTATACCTTATGTTCTCACTATGATAGTGATGGCAGGGTTTATAGGGCGTGTCCATCCACCACGTGCACTTGGGAATCCATACGTTAAAGAACGAAGATAGTAGTTTGAGCATTCAGGCTAGAGTTGTAGAATAGAGCAGCAAAATATGGAAACAGCAGTGCTGGAAAAACTCTTTGAAAAGCTTATGAAGCTTACACAAACTGGTAAGCTTAGGTGGTACTTTGCTGGCAATGCAAGCAAGGCATACGTTACAGTTTATAAAGACGCAAGACTAAAAATTACTGCTGAAGCACTCGACATTACAGAACTGGGCGGACAGACGCTGAGAGTAGACCCTCTGTTGCATGGCTCTTCTGTTGTACCACTGCTTAGTAGACTTCAAAAAGTAGCAGTAGAGTCCTCGTCGTACTTTCAAAAAACTAAGAATCAACCTGCCTCATCACCAAGTCTGTCAAGAGTGTGTGAAAGGCTGCTTGAAGATGAAGAAAGACTATTTTCAGACACGGCTGAAAGGAGTCTGGCTGTAGAAGGCGAGACTCTGGATGGCTGATTAGACTTGACGTTCTGGATAGTCAAGATGAGAAGTTGAACTAGACGATAGCTTTTCTGCTATCTCAATGAAGGAGTTGGTTTAATGAGCGGAGTCAACATTCAAGATACTTTTTTCGAACAGGCAAAAAACGGGAATCACACAGTTGTTGTTCATCTTATAGGAAAGATAAAAATCATTGGCACTGTAAAAGATTATGACAAGTATTCGGTCACTATTAATGCATTTGGCCAAGATCAACTTATCTACAAACAGGCTATCTCGGCTATTGCTCTACCAAGAGGTTACAGTGGTCGTTTAGCAGCCGCCAACAGAGGCGAAACTGTTGATGAACAGTCACAATACAGACCACGCCCACCAAGACGTGAAGGTGGATATGGCGATAGACCAAGGCGACCTATTGGAGCAAGAGAGCCTAGAGACTTTAGAGATAATAGAGAACCCAGAAGCTTCAGAGAACCTTATAATCGAGACAATAGAGATTTCAGAGATAGAGACCCTAGAGACTTTAGAGATAATAGAGACCCTAGAGAGCCAAGGGACTTTAGAGACAACAGAGACAGTAGGGACTTCAGGGATAGAGATCCTCGTGATCCAAGAGACTACTCTAGAGACCCTAGAGACTTCAGAGATTTTAGAGACAGAGACCCTCGTAGTGGCTTTCGTGAGCAAAGAGACTTTCCCGACAACAGATACAATAGGGACAATAGAGACTTTAGAGATAACAGAGATTTTAGAGATAGGGACAACAGAGATTTCAATAGAGATAGAAACGATACAGAACGCAAGCCATCAACTGGTAGCCTTGAACCACAAAATGACAGAGAGGACAAATAATCTTTATTAATTTCTTGGAGTGTCAGCTATTTTGTGTAACTCGACGCTTGAGGTGTTTTAGGCCGAAAGCGTCGTCCTCACTAATTCATTGAAATACAAAGCTTCATACTTCTGGGATATAGTTCACCCACCATTGACATCAAACATTTCGAGATTGTTGAACAGGTCTTTTACTTTTTGGTCTAGTGTCTTTCCATAAACAAAGCTTTTCTATAATAATTGCTACTTCTTCAATATCTTTAGTTTGAAACTTAATCAAAATATCTTTAGCATTACCTCCATAAAAAGTGACAGCAGTGTAACAAATCTGATTATCATCTATTACCTGCCAGCTTAACTCTATCACTTGCTCTGCAGATGGCCAGCTTTCTAACCTCAATATTGTATTTGTTTCACCTCTACTATGCTGCCTTAAAAAAGTTAGCTTTTCTGACTCTTTTAACGATTTAATGTCAAAAAAACTATTATATGCAACCTTCCAACCACCTCTAATAATTAAGTCCTTTAGTGGTAAGCACTGCTGCTCAATATCTCCACTTTCTTGACTAATACGTAACATAGTCTTATTCACGGCTTCTACTATTTCATCTTTATCTTTAGTTTGGCAGATTATTATTGGATCGTTATCACGAAAACTTCCTTTGATTATATCTAACTGAAATTCTCCTTTAGGATCGTCTTCTCCTATCCAACCCATGTCAAGAATCCATTTGGAATTTTCATGTTGAGCAAATATTAATTCCGCTTCAAATATGGGCAAACCGTTTTCATCTTTTGGCAAACCTTCTATTTCATTGCTTATTGGTTCAACATCAAAAAATATATTCTTTTGAATTTGCCATCCAGCAGGAATTTGTAACTTCTGAAATACAAGTTTCCTATCTTTATTCATTTTTACTACTCCTGTGCATTAGGTACTACTTTTCTTACTTGGTTAATATCAGCAGGAAAACTATGACGGGTTGCAGTACCATTGTTTCCCAACTCTATACGCATCCATTTAGTTGGTTTTCCTGTGTTATAGCCTATTACATCATCAAATTTATGGAAAAAATAGTATGTTTCTTTTGCATCAGCTTTGATAAACTGCCCTAAATCTATAGCTTTCCAAATAGCTTCTTTTTCCATTACTTCTACATTAAGTCCAGGTAAGTATTGTGCTGCTTGTTTCCCAGTTTGGCTAAGTTCTTTAGCTTGTTGTTCTGTTTTAGCTTTAAGATGTTTTTCCCCATGATCTGACCACTTTGACTCGTGAATCTTTTTGCGAAATTCTGCTCGATCAATTGAACCACCATGAACAACTTCTTCTTTCTTACTAACAATTAAAGTTTCGTTAATTTTCTTTGCACGAGCAACTTCTTCTGGACTTCTAGCTAGAAGATTTAGATCTTCAGCTTGTTTGATCCCAGCTTCTAAATCGTCCTTAACTTTAAGCTTGAAACCTTCAGGAGTAACAACTTCAACCTCCTGAGTAACTGTAGAAACATTGGATTGATTCTTGGTTAAGTCATCAACGCCTATATTTTTTGATAAGCTATATGCTCCTAACCCACCTCCAACTACACGTAATCCTTGTTCAAGATGGCCCATTTCTCTGTATTGGCCATTATTTTGCTCTGTTGGATCAACACCTGCTAAACCTGTACCAATATTGTAGACTGATTCCACTCCTACTACTGTTTTACCTATAGGATTAGAAAGTAGCGGCTGATCTACAGTTATACCAACTACAGTTGCTAATCCTAAAGTTGTTCCTAGTTCTTCATCAGCAATACAGCTACCTTTATTCCAATATTCACTTTCTTTAGCTGTTTCTAAACGAGGAATTACCATATTTGAAAGGTCTATTCCATTCATAGCAGCAAGTCCTCTTATTGGTTCAGTTGCTCCATTAATCAAATTTATAGGAGCATTAAGTCTTGCTGTAATATATCCTTTCATTAAATCATCAACATACTTTGTTCCATTTTCATAAGCTTGCTCTGATATTTGGCTACGTCTTTGACGCTCGGCAACAATGGTTTCTAATCCAACTGTTTTAGCCACTGCTAAATCATATTGGCTAACTCTTACCATCAATTTTCCATTGGTTGTATTACTACGTAGCTCTATCAAAGAACTTTTTAGGTTAAAATCTTTGCCTGTTGCCTCTTTATATTCTTGTTGAAATACTTTGACTTCTTTATCAGTAGCATTATTAATTCCAACGTCTCTTAGAGTCTCTTTAATAAAGGCATTTTCATAATCTGAAATAGTAAGTTTATTAAGTTCTATTGGTTGATTATTGTTATTTCTTGGTAAAGTAAGGATTAATTGATAGTTTTTATCCTGGCTAAGATCTCCTATTTGGTTTAGCTTAGTGGATAGTTTGGAGTTTGACTGATTACTATTGGCTTGTAGTTGGTTACTATTAGATCTATTGTCAGGTACTTTTGCTAGTAAATTACTTTTTAATGCACTAGCAAAAAAGTTGTAATTTTGTGTTTTACTTTCAAGTTTGTCATCATTTTCTTTGTTTTTTCCACCAGCATCAATGTTTTTAGAGCTATTACTGCTGTTTGATCCATGATCGCTATCAGTGTTAGATATTGTATTAGAGTCTTTCTCAAAAGATAAATCAACTGTAGGTTCTTGAGAGTTGTTTATAATATCCGATCTGTTAATAGAATTTTGACCAGAAAAGGTGTTTATGTTCATTCGGTTGCTCCATTCTACATTAATCTAAATTCACTCTTTGGATAATTAGGCAAAAATGGAGCCAAAAATAAACTTACTTGCTTATCTGCTTAAATAACTGATTTTATTGGCTATTATTATTTTTTAAGATTAAAAGTAATATTTCTTTGACTGCCATTTTTGGCAGATTCATTAAACGTAAAGGTTGAAATTGTAAGCAAGAAGCTTAAGGTGTTGCATAAACCTTTTCAGGGAAGAGAAAAACAGAATCAACAAAGAGCTACCCAAAGAAAGTTTTAGTGCTAAGCTATTATAATCCACTAACCCCACGCATAAATTCTTCAGCTTCCATGGGTGAGCAGTAACCAGCAATCTCTTGGATAAAACCTGGGTAGAACAACTTTCCATCAAAACTTTCTATCAGTTGAGCCGACTCTGCTTGCTTGATAAGCCCAATAACTCGAACCAGAATACTTGGTAAAGACCAGCCCATTACAGCCGACTTGTTGCGTGCCCAATTGACAATAGTTTCAACTACTTTCCTACGCTCTACTTTAACAGGAGCCTTTGTTCTAAGAAGTAGTGAAAGTGCGTCTGAAGCAAAAAGTGGTGCACGTTTGTCGTCAAAGTAGTCGAGCATCTCACTCATTGCCTGCTCTACGTCTATCTGTCTTGGAATAGCAGTCCCATAAGACGATTCACCTTTGTACTCAAGTTCATCTGAGACGGCTCTTGTAATAGAGGTTCTTTTTACTCCACCAGCTTGAATCAAAGGATTTGGAGCCTGCGCCATCTGTCCTGGTTGTGGTGGATAAGGATACTGTGGATAGCTAGGGGGAGCCTGATAGTTCTGTGGTGGATACTGGGCTGATGGTGACCTCATTCCAATGTTTGGCATCTGTGATGGTGGAATTATAGAAGGTGGCTGTGCTCCATAAGCAGGAGGCGACGAAGGATAGTGCAAAGACTGTGACGTAGATTGGTTGCGAATAATGTTGTAGCTTTCGGTTATAGCAACGAAGATCTGATCTACCTCGGTTTTCAGTTGTGCTGGTAGTCCTGTGTATTTCTCTGGGCTAAACTTCGTCATCAAACGAACATAACTACTATAGACGTCTGCTTGGCTACTTTCTGGTGTTGTTCCTAGAACTACGTATGGGTTGCGCGTCTCTATCCTGCGCTTCATCTCTTCTATCTCTACTAGAAGCGGATTGACTGTTGAATAGCCACCTGTAGAGAATCTCTGATGAGCACCTGTAGTTCGCGGCTGTGCTATCAATATTCTTGCAGTCTCTTCGTCAACCTGCTCGATCAAACCTATACTGAGAAGTCCATAAATGGCTTGTAGAACTTTTTCTGGACGTTCTTTACACGCAACTATCAATTTTAGTAGGTCGGTAGGCTCTTTTATAGTATTCAATATATAAAGCTCTACACTGCTAAATGCTATAGACTGAAGTTTTGAGCGTGAAGTAGAGACTAGAAGAAGTGCTGGATTGCCTATTGCACGCCTGATAGTGTCAAAATCATCTATTGTCCGAACAGCTTCAAGAATAAGAGTAGCTGTAGATACCCTCACCTGCAGGTCTTCTGGAGTTCTGTTGTCTCCATCAGAAAACTGGTAGAAACCATCTGTCCAGTTGAAGACAGATCGGATAATGTCACTTATTTGAAGTGTTACATAGTTTATAAGCTCTCGGTGGGTGATCACTCCATAGTCGATCAGGAGTTGACCAAACCTCTGTCCAGGTTGAACCTGTGCAAGATAGCTCTTCAATTGCTGTTCTGTAAGCCTTCTGTGGCGTACAAGCACTTCTCCCAATCGATCTTCCGGGCAGTTACTGACAGCAAATACCGCTTGTCCACGCTCAAAGAATATATGCTTCTCTACAGCATCACGCCTCAAAGAGAGTTCACCGCTACGACGTTCGTTGTAGACAGTTTTAAGAACATCGATCAGAAAATAGGCCGACAGTCTTCCTTGCATGGTTTTTGCACCTAACTTGAGCTTTGAATATGTCTGAAATGATACAATTGCAGTTACCCGATTGCAACAAAGTAGATTTGCAAACAATATCTATTTGACAGACCAAGCAGTCCATCGACTTCTATTTGTATAGCTATAATACTCAGCTCTGACAATTATAATTACCTTAGCAGCTATGATTTAAGGCTGTTGAAGAATAGGCATGTTCTGCAAAGTATCTCCTGAACTGATCCTTGCAGCCATCAATTCATAAGCAAACTTTGCTGTAGTTTCTGGCCTCTCTTTTGGATCTTTTGAGAGTGCACGCAGTACAACTTCCTCTACTTCGGTAGAAAGGTGTTGATTATATTTTCTTGGTGCAACCGGGGGTTCTTTGAGGTGTTTTTGTAGTATCTCTTGTGCAGTTTTGCCAGTAAAAGGTACTCGCCCTGTTAGCATTCTGTAGACTAAAACTCCTAGACTGTATATATCTGAGCGTTCGTCTATATCTTTTCCAGAATAGCGTTCTGGGGAAAGATATTCAGGAGTGCCTACGACAAAACCTTGCTGAGTGAGTGGCATATTGCCATCGTTTAAGAGCTTACCTATACCAAAATCTATCAGTTTCACAACTTCTGTGCCGTCTTCCAGGTGATGAAGAAATATGTTTCCTGGCTTCAAATCTCTGTGCAGGATGCCTTTTTGGTGTGCAAGGCCGAGAGCAGAACAGACGGGCTGAATAATCTCCATAACACGCTCAAGACGAAGCACTTTCAACTGCTTCAGTTCACTGCTGAGCGTCTGACCATTTAGAAGCTCCATAACAATGTAGGACTCATTCTTGTCTGTCTCATCATAGTCATAGATGATCACTACATTGGGGTGTTTGACAGAAGCTGTAGTATAGGCTTCGAGTTGGAATCTGCGTCGTCTGGTGGCATCGCGAGAGAGTTCTGGATTTAGGAGTTTCAGCGCGGCCAGATCGCCTATGTGTAGACGCTCTGTAGCAAAAACATACGCCATGCCTCCATCGCCTATGTGACGAGTCAACTTGTACTTTCTATCTAGAATTGTGCCAAGATAACTTGAAGCAGCAATAGTCATATCTAGAGACTTTATTTCAGAAACCTTTTCTTAACTAGCTGTAACTAACAAGATATATAACAAAGGTTTCTGAGTAATAAACTACCCAAAAACCTTTTTGAACTGTCGGAACCTATTATATATCCTGACGCAATTGCAGACCCATTGCGCTAAGTATCTCTTTGATCTCGTTGAGTGACTTGCGACCAAAATTGCGAGTCATCAAGAGTTCTCGCTCAGACTTCTGCAGAAGTTCTCTCAAGGTCTTTACATCTGCATTTCGCAAACAGTTGTAAGCACGAACAGAAAGCTCCAGGTGTTCTATAGGAACATCAAGGTCTTCTTGGGGTCGTATCTCTAAAGTTATATCATCTTTGACTTCTGCAGTGATCCGCTCTTCTTCACCTGTGAAGATCCTCATATGGTCTTTGATCAGCTTTGCTGCTAGTGCAAGAGCAAGGTCTGGCTCAATACTGCCGTTTGTCCATATCTCAAGTACCAGACGCTCATAATCTTCTGTATTCTCATCAATTCGCACTGGCTCAACACGGAAATTAACCTTTTCAACAGGTGTGTGTGAAGAGTCTATGGTGATAAAACCAAGTGGTAGTTCTGGGTCATAGTTGCGGTCTGCTGAAACATATCGGCGCCCCCGCTTCAGTTTCATCTCCATATTTAAAGAGCCACCCTCGGCTACAGTGGCGATGTAGACATTTTCAGAAAGAATTTCGACAGATGAATCTGTCTGGATATCATTAGAAGTTACTACTTTTGAGCCTGTCACATTTAGTGAAAGCATTGCAGGACCTGGCCCATATAGCTTAAATGCTATCTTCTTGAGATTGAGAATGATGTCTGTGGCATCCTCAACTACTCCAGGAGCAGGAGAGAACTCGTGCATTATTCCTTCTATGCGAACTGCTGTGATGGCAGCTCCTTCTATAGAGGAGAGTAGCGCACGGCGTAGGCTATTTCCAATAACTGTGGCGAAGCCTTTTTCAAAAGGCTCTGCTGTAAATTTGCCGTAACGACCAGTTAAAGTCTCTTCCTCACAAACTACTCTTTTCGGCCTTTGAAGACCATTCCAAATGATTGGCTGCTCCAATTTACCTTTTTCTCCTTTACCTATTCCTTGGTTTAGACTTGGCCTCCTAGATTCGTTTAATGAACTCAGGAGACTACTTGTGCAAACAATAATGTTTAAATTGTTATGGCTATAACCGGCAAATTTTACAACACAAAAGCTGGAAATAGTAGAGCCGCTCACCCATTATCTGTAAACACCGCCTACTCTTCTTTAGAGAAGAGAGTTTGATCAGAGTGAG
>JAEUQL010000013.1:0-16486 GCA_016789295.1 Blastocatellia bacterium
GACGATATAAGAAGGCTAAAGATAGAGTTCGATGTCTTCTTTAATGGTGGATCAAAGAGACCTCCTTACGACACCAAAGGTCGTGTAGAGGCTGTAATCAAGCGTTTGAGCGATGATCGCTCTATGAACTTCTCTCAAAGATACCGTTACAACAGTCTTGTAGCCCGTTATACATCTTTTCGGGAGTTGTGGCGTCGTAACATCCAAGCACTTGAAGATGGCCAGGACATACATTCCAAACTTGCAGGAACTTTTGCAGCAAAGGCGAGTGTAGCCACAGCAACACCATCTACCTTTGTTACTAGTCCAAAACCTGCTGCCTTCTCTTCATATGCTGTCTCCTGTAGCGATCCACAACGCGAAGTAGACAAGGTTATTTCGCTTTATAACAATGTTATCGATGCAAAACGACAATGTGGTGAGCCTGTAGATAAACTCTCTTTTGAGCAGTTCTACAAAATAGTTGTTCTACAAAGTACAAAACTAAAATCTCAACTTCAGTGCCCAAGCGTAAACTTTATGGTCGAAATCGAGCAAGGACAGGTAAAGTTCAAAGCTAAACCAGGAAGTTAATAAAAGCAAATATTGTCAGGAAAATATCTATTGTGAGCAGACTCTCTCTTTTAGAAGCAATTAAACCTACAACATTTTTAAAAGTCCCACGCCTTTGCAAAAAGTTAGGTGTAGAATTGACACTTGCAAGCGAAACTTTTCAACAGACAGGAAGTTTCAAATTTCGTGCAGCCTACAACTTAGCTCTAAATGTTACAAACTCTCACATAATTACAGCATCTTCAGGAAACTTTGGACAAGCACTAGCTTATGCTTGCAAACTTCTTGGAAAACGTTGCAGTGTAGTGATGCCAGCCAATTCGGCACGTGTCAAAGTAGAAGCTGTCATCGAATACGGTGCAAAAGCTGACTTGATCGATGTCAAAAAGATAAGCCGTGCAGACAGAGTAAGAGAACTGGCCGAAGCAGACCCTTCTGCTTATGTTGCAAGCGCATACGATGACCCGTTAGTTATAGAAGGAAATGCTACTTTGGGCGTAGAAATAGCAGAACGAGGTGGATTTGACATAGTCATTGCTCCAATAGGTGGCGGTGGGCTTTCTTCAGGAATAATTACAGGAATGAAACGCTCAGGTTTTCAGGCAAAGATGATTGGAGCCGAGCCATTAATGGCAAACGATGCTGCTAGGTCGCTACGCGCTGGCTACATAGTCAAAAACGAGACAGAACCACAGACCATAGCCGATGGTGCAAGAACCGTCAGCCTCGGTCAGCACAACTGGCCAATTATTGGAGATGGAATGTTGGACATTGTCGAAGTCCCAGAAGAGAATATTATCGAAGGTGTACGCTTACTCTTTTCTTTAGCTAACCTCAAATCAGAACCAACAGGAGCCGTTTCTGTAGGAGCCATCCTGACACAATCTGAACTATTCAACAATAGGTCTGTATGCGCAGTTGTCAGTGGAGGAAATGTAGACGCTGATGTATACAAGAGTATTTTGTGAGAAGTAGGTTGTAATATTAACTATTTAGAGTGATCAGCACTCACTCTAAAATTCGCATCCAACCTTCCCTACTGACCAGCAAACATAAGGTAATCAACCCAGATGCTACAGTGAAAGGAAGTAGGCTGGGCGACTATGACAGTTTCTAAGATTGGTCAAGGGCGACAAGTCACCATTCCCAAAGACCTTTTTACTGAAATGGGTTTGAAAGAGGGCGATTTTATAGAAGTTATGCTTTTGAATGACGGCATTTTTATCAAGCCTAAAAAACTAGTAGACACCGAGCGTTTGGAAGGTCAAGCCGCTCTGCCTCCTGCTCCCTCCTATGAAGAGCGAATGCGTCTTATGAAATTATTGGAAGGCAGCCGCCAAGATGACTCAGAAGATATTCCGATTGATGAAATCATTGCTTCCCGTGTGAGTAAAGAAACTCATATCACGTTTGATGAATAACCTATGCCGTACTTGTTGGATACTAACCATTGTTCATACTTGATGAACGGATTAGACAAAGCACCTGAACGCCGTAAACCTGAAGAGATTAGCACGATACAGAAGTTTCAAGCAGTTACGGACACAGTGTATATGTCGGAAACCTCACTGGGGGAGCTTGTTTTTGGAGCAGAACTGTCACCCCACGCCACGAAGATTTATATCCGTATCAACAGTTCAAAACTGTTATTGTCCCTGTGGTCGTGGATGAAATGTGCTGGGAACTTTATGGAAAAACCAAAGCCACGCTCAAGCAAACCGGTAAATTGATAGGTGATATGGATTTACTCATTGCCTGTGCGGCCTTGCGTTATGGGGCAATCTTGGTCACTAATGATGGCGGTTTTAAGAACCTGCCTGCCAGTTTCCAAGTCGAAAATTGGTCAAGCTAAATTTACTTGAGTTCGAGATAAAAGATGAATGAAATCAAAAGGTTAGCCAATAAAGTGCTTTGTTTAGAACAAATTTTTGCAATCTTTCTAAGCTTTTATCAATGAAAGAGTTAATCTTAAATCCATCTAGGTACTCAAGATTTCTTACTCATTCCTGGAATGTACATATGTCAGTTAATAATAGAAGAAGTAAAAGGATGTCCTGTTAATGCGCCTAATCAGTTTAAGGGGCAAAAAAATCCTGCAGGTTTAGTTTAACCTTCCTATTTTACTGCTCTAACTTTAACCCTGACACCGTCAAATCCAACGGCTAGTATGCGGCTTCCTATGCTAACGGTTTCATATTCTGCTATAGCTTGCCAAGCTTCACCATCTATCAAAATAATGCCTTCGGGATTTAAGTCGCTTTCTGCTCGGCCAAACTTTCCAACAACCGAGCTAGAGAACTTGGAATGTTTTTGACGAAATGATCTATAAACTATGTAGCCAAGAAGTAGCACAAAAAGCAGAACCGGTGCAGCAAGCATTACAAGAATATCTATACTCATCTGGTTTTGTAGAGAATCAACTCTCTGTTGAGGTTTTCTGCTTTAGCTCTTTTATAACGCTACTGATAAGCTCTTTGGTCTCTTCAATATTTTTAATAACTTGCTCTATATCCATTTTGGGTCTATCGGGAAATCTTGAGTTTCTGCAGTAGACAGCGTGCATCCCTACAAGTGTTAAGGCATCGGTAAGTATGTCCATACTTACTGCTAGACGACCTCGCTGCTTGCCCATCATAAACTCATACTTTTCAAGATCTTCTTTTCGTGACTCAAATACTGACATAAATCTCTTTCTATCGCTTTGGTTATTTACGTGCTGGTTTAGAAGGTCTGATCTCTACACGGCTTGGTAAGCTTCTTGGATGATGGTGTAGTAGATCGATAATCACTTGGGCTATATCTTCAGCCGTCAATTTCCATTCGTCTTCATCGTTTGGTGTGTGGCTTGCAAAATAAGTAGTTACGCTACCTGGCATAATATAGCTCACTTTTATGTTGTCGTACCTAACCTCTTGCATCAGTGCTTCAGAAAATCCTATCAGAGCAAACTTTGAAGCGTTATATGCTGCAGCTTTTGGAAAAGCATTTTTTCCGGCAAGACTACCTATATTGAAGATGTAGCCACCTCCACGAGCACGCATTCTTGCAATAGCCAAATTACTGCAATAGAAGAGACTGTTGACATTTGTTTCTATCACTGTACGCCATTCTTCTACAGACATATCTTCAACATTTTTGAATATGCCTACTCCAGCATTGTTGACTAAAAGATCGAGGCCGCCAAAAGTTTTGTCTGTAAATTCAAAGAGTGCTTTAACCTGTTCATAGTCACGAACATCACAGACTGTTGCAGCAACGTTTTTGCCCGCGCTGCTTTGCAATTTGTCAAGTGCAATATCAAGGTTTTCTTTATTACGTGCACATATAACTACGCGATAGCCTTCTTTAAGAAGTGACTGGGTTGTGGCAAAGCCTATTCCAAGACTTGCACCAGTAACTATTGCTACTTTTTCCGTCATCTCTACTCCTATCTTCTGCTACATATATTAAGAAAGTAAGGTCAAAGCTAGCACAGCAGATATATCAAGACTAGAAAATATCCCAGAATGCTTCCTGATATGGATACTGGTTTTAAGCTTGGGTGATTTGGAGTTTTGCGGATTCTCTTCTAGCAAAGGCGTTGGATCATATGATATTTTAGCCGTTTCTTAGCAGCCGTCGGGCTGCACGCCATCAGTCAAATCAGTTAATTAAGGAGGTTCTGCTTGAGCATCTTAGTGGATAAATCTACTCGCCTCGTTGTTCAAGGTATTACCGGTAAAGAAGGTACTTTTCATACCCAACAGATGAAGGCTTACGGTACAAACGTTGTAGCAGGAGTTACACCAGGAAAAGGTGGTACAAAGCACGAAGATGTACCCGTTTTTAATACAGTAGCCGATGCAGTCAAAGAGGCTGGTGCAAACGCAAGTGTCATCTATGTTCCTCCACCATTCGCTGCAGATGCAATTATGGAGGCTACAGATGCAGGCATAGAGTTGATAGTCTGTATCACCGAAGGCATCCCAACAGTAGATATGATTCACGCCTTTCATTATGTCAAGAAGCGTGGTTCACGGCTCATAGGGCCAAACTGCCCAGGAGTTATCTCTCCAGGAAAATGCAAAATAGGTATTATGCCAGGCCATATACACAGAGAAGGCTCTGTGGGTGTTATTTCTCGTAGCGGAACACTAACTTATGAAGCTGTAGACCAGTTGACCAAACTTGGTTTTGGTCAGTCAACTTGCATAGGTATTGGAGGCGATCCAGTAGTAGGAACACTCTTTGTTGATGTTTTAGAGATGTTTGAAGCAGACCCAGAGACAGAAGCCGTTGTGATGATAGGTGAAATTGGAGGCGGAGCCGAAGAAGAAGCTGCAAAGCTTGTCAAAGAGAAGATCAAAAAGCCTGTTGTAGGTTTCATTGCAGGCCAGACTGCTCCTCCAGGAAGACGCATGGGACACGCTGGAGCTATCATTGCAGGCGGCAAAGGCACAGCAGCAGAGAAGATGAAGACTATGGCGGAGTGTGGAATACACGTTGTGAAAAGCCCTGCAGATATAGGCATTACCGTTAAGGCTGCACTGGGTCGATAAAATAGATTTTTCTGATTTAACAAGGAGATACGCAATGAGCGAACATACACTGGCAATAATCAAGCCGGATGCTGTAGCTGCAAACAAAGCTGGCCACATCATCCAACGCATCCTTGACAATGGTTTCAAGATTCGTGCAATGAAGATGATCCACCTCACACAATCAGAAGCAGAGGGTTTCTATGCTGTGCACCGTGAACGCCCATTCTTTCAAAGCCTCGTTCAGTTTATGACAAGTGGGTCGGTTGTTGTGTTAGCACTTGAAAAAGAGAATGCTGTAGTTGAATGGCGAAACTTGATGGGACCAACAAATTCCAAAGAGGCAAAACCAGGCACTATTCGTGGAGATTTTGGAACAGATATTGAGCGTAACGCTTCTCACGGCTCCGATTCTAAGGAGAATGCTGCTATTGAAACAGCTTACTTCTTTAATCGTCTTGAATACTGCTAATTGGTTTTGGGCGATCCAAAAGGTCGCCCAAAATCTTCTCATTCTTCCTGATTCATTCTACGTAGAAGCAAGAAAACTTCTGTAGCTGCACCTACAAGTCCTATAACAAAACCTACCAGTAGGTAGGTAGACCCGGAACCAAACTTTTTGTCTATCAGATAGCCGATAAGTGCTGGAACAATAATCGTTCCAGGAATGGAGAGCGCAATACCACTTAGCATCAATGCGCTCTTCCAAGATATGTCATTAGGTGGCTTCTTATCTGTTCCCATAGCCTACTGAAAGTCTCTTCTAGGATTCATTGGGTTGCTAAACTGAAATCTATAGAAACTTTCTGGCTTTGTCACTACAGGAAGGTCTGTTGCATCGAGTTCTTTAACATTGCGTCCATCTGGTTCTGGCCATCTACCCATAAACCTCTGCTCTCGATTACCATCTCCAAGAGCTATATTCTTTGCTACTCTACTGTCTGTAAATGTATACTCTGCCAAAGCATCAAAGATCCTCCACACTCCATAGTAGTCCATAGAATCTTTCACATTTGTTCTGCCTTCTACTTGAATTGTTGATGGAACACCGTGATCGGCTAATAGGTTGTAGTTAAAGACTGTTGACCTATCACTATAGAGTACAATGTAGTCTTTTTCAGTATTGGGAATTGATATTGTTTCAAATATATCTTTCCCCATTCTATGATCGTTTATAGTATCTTCATCATAGACTTGCACTACAAGTTTAGTGTTAGAAGGAAAGTTGAGTAATTGATCTTGAGATATGTTGTAAGAATAGAAAGGTGCAAGCATAAACATAAAAGAGCCAGCACTACCCCAACCTTCTTCTATAAGTGCTCTGCGAGCCAGTGCTGGAACTGCTCCACCACCAAACGAATGTCCAACAAATCCTATTTTTGAAGTGTCTATAAATCTTCGGTATTTTTTTACAGCTTTCTTAAATCCTGCAAACATCGTTTCGTATTTCTCAGGAAAAGAGTCTCCAACAGTGCGATATGGTGAGTAGACGACAACGTAACCTCGGCTTGCTATGTGTTTAAGAAATGCTAGATAAGCTGAAGGATCAGTAGCACCATACCCATGAGAGAAGAAGATAGCAGGTGCAGGTCTGTTTAGTTCTGCAGGGAGAAAAACTGTAACTACCTCATCGCGCCATTTTGGACTTCTAAAAGTTTCTACTTTAACACTAAATTGTCCGTCTGCTCCAAATCCTGACTCAATCGGTGGGATAGGGCCGCGCTGCCCGTAAACTGTACTGCTAAAAAAAAGGAAAAAAACAAGTATTATAAAACTTCTCATGATGAAAAACTCCAAGATCTAACAAAGATAAGTAAGTTGAGTTATGACTTTGGCAGTGATAAAAAAGGCTGAAAAGTTTTCACAACAATGAGGCATCTTGGTAAGATTTCGCAGAAGTGTCGAGTTTGGAGGTAAAGAAGATGTTCAACAAAGTTCTGGTTCTTTCAGCATCGGCTGGTGCTGGTCATATACGTGCTGCTCAAGCTTTGGAAAAAGCGTTCATCGAGATGGGTGCTACCAAAGAGATTAAACATATAGACACGCTTGAGTATACAAACAAGCTTTTTCGTAACCTCTATTCAAAAGCTTATATTGACTTAGTAAATGCTGCTCCAGAGCTGCTTGGTTGGCTCTATGACCATTTAGACAAGCCTTGGAAGAACGAACGTCGCCGACTTGCTATTGATAAACTCAACACCAGACCGTTTGTCAAAATGCTTCAAGACTACCAACCAGACTTTGTAATCTCTACCCACTTTCTACCAGCCGAAATAATCTCTTGGCTTAAAGCAAAAGAGCGATTACAAACTTCACAAGCAATAGTTGTTACCGATATCGATATTCATGCAATGTGGCTCTGTCATCATTACGAGCACTACTTTGTAGCAATAGAAGAAACTAAAATGCATATGCAAAAGTTAGGTATTCCAGAAGACAAGATTTCTGTAACAGGTATCCCAATAGATCCAGTCTTTGCAAAAGTAGAAGACAAATTTCAAGCACGCCAGCAGCTAGGTCTCAGACAAGACATTACTACAATACTTATTTCCGCAGGTGGTTTTGGTGTAGGGCCAATAGAGCATCTGATAAGCTCACTGCTTCAATTACAGCGCGAAACACAAATAGTTGCTATTTGTGGAAAAAGTCAAGAGTTAAAGCAGAAGATAGACCAGATTGCCAAGCAGTTGCCATCAGAACATAAAGTAGTACTCAAAGTAGTAGGTTTTACAAAGGAAATGGATCGTTATATGTCTGCTTCAGACATACTTGTAGGAAAGCCTGGAGGACTGACTACTTCTGAAGCATTGGCTAAAGGGCTTGTTCTGGTAATAGTTAACCCTATTCCTGGACAAGAAGAGCGTAATTCTGATCACTATCTTGAAGAAGGTGTAGCAATAAGGTGTAATAACCTGCCTACTCTTGCATATAAGATTGATAAACTTCTTGATGACGCAACAAGATTTAATACAATGAAAGAAAACGTTAGGAAATTTGCACGTCCAAAAGCTGCTTATGATATAGTTTCGAAATTACTAGAACTGAAAAAATAGCTATAAGTTTCTTATCTTGATCTTGCCATTATCACTGCCAAGTGCAACCTTTTTGCCATCAGGAGAGAGAGCCATTGAAGTCAAGATAAAGCTTTCTTGAAGTAGTTTGACAGTCTTAGATTTTAGGTCTTTGATGGCTAGTGTTGCACCAGAATCAGCAAACTGTGCTCCTGAGATCAGTAGAGAAGAGTTGTTTGAAAAGGCTAAGCCTTTGCCACAAGGGTAGTCTTTTATAAACTCCTGTTCTTTCCAATCTTCAGTTCCTATGATGGAAAGTGCAAATGTAGCTTCTGGTTGAACTACAATACCTGCAAAAACAAGAAGAGAGTTGTCAGGTGAAAATTTAAGATTGAGAATATTTTTCATTTTGGATGAGCTGTAGAGTTCTTGTTTGTCAGCTATTTTGATAACAGACACTTTGCCACCATTAGCCTGACCTGACCCAACTCCAATTGCAAGCAAAGAGCTATCTTTAGAAAAGCTTATTGCAGAAATTGCAGATCCAAAATCTGCAAACTGTTGATTAATAGACTTGATGTTATTGATATCTTTTATATCAAACAATTTCACTTTTCCGTTAAACAAACCAACGCTTAATAGATTCTCATCACTAGAAAGTGCAATAGTACTGATCGGGTTCTCTTTCTCTGTATATTCACTCAACTTCTGTCCTGTGCTTAGACTCCAAAAAGAGACGGTGGAAGCAGTTCTTCTTCGAGGATCATTTACAGCAACAGTCAAAAATTTTCCAGAATGGGCAAAAGCTATCTCTTTTACATTACCGTCTTGTTCTAATTCATATAGCAATTTTGCACTGTCCCAAATTTTAACAATAGTTGAACCAGCAGCAGCAAGCATCTTTGCATCAGAAGAATAATCAATAGAGCTTATACGAGCTTTATCTATTCTGAGCTGATTGTCTATTGATTCAGTATGGACTGCAGTACTACTACAGTCCAACATATTGCTGTTTTGTGCAAAAGAGAGTGTAAAGATGAGTAGATAGCAAGCTATTTTTACCAACTTCTATTCTCCAAGGCTTTGGGTAAATTTTTCTGCTTCCTTCGGTTTTGATATGTCATAGATATCACTAGATACACTTATATTCTGGTCATTGACAAGAATATTGTTAATCTTGTAAGGGTCTGTTTTGCCAGGAATAAGAAATTCTCCAGTGTGTCCAATTACACTTCCTATCTTTGCAAAACCTCCACCTTTCTTCTTTATGTTAAATTGGTCGATGTCTGCATCTACTCTCGTACCATCTTTGCTGAAAGATGTTTGACCACCAGCCTCTGCTACCTCATTCTCTTTCCAACTGTCTGGAAACTCACTTCCATGTCCAGGAGCTTTAGAAAAACGTGTATCTGATGCAATAATCGTCTTCAATTTTGGATCGACAACAGCATGGAATCGATCTTGATCGACGAAATCAACACTTTTAATGTATGAAAGAGCTGTCTTTTTACTACCTTCCACATTAAATGTATAAACAGCAGAGTCAAGCTTTGCAGAGATGTTGAGAAAACCTAGAAGGGCTTTAGGGTTTTTATCTGCCAGATGGTCAAATAGTGCTTTGCCACTTAGCACTTGCTTTTCTCCATTAACCTCAACTGTTAACTTAGAGTTCTCTAAAACCCTTTTTTCATCAGCTTTTAATCTATTGTAGTCAAAGACAGTAGCTCTGTTTAGTCCATCATCAAAGGCTATACGCTGATTGTTAGTAGTTCTAGCGGTTATCGTATCTTTCCCGAAATTCGTGATAGTCTCTATAGATTGGAGAGCAGTTCTGGTTTTTCCATTTTCTTTAAGAGTGAATTTTTCAGAGTCGAGTGTGTTTGTAAGCTTTATAAAGTTTTCTAGTGCTTTTTTGTCTGTCTGTTTCAAATGATCAAAAAGCTGCTTGCCAGTAACTACCTTCTTTTCTGTTCCGTTAACTACAACTAGCTGGGAGTTTTCCAGAATGCGTTTTTGATCTGCGCTAAGGTTTTCATAGTTGAGCTTGTCTGCAACTGGAGCAGCAGCCAACATACTATTTAAGTTTGCTGACATGTAACTACTTTGCAAAGAATCAAACATAACAGAGCTATTCTGGGGTTCTGTAGTGTTTTCTGCAGAGGATAGCATTTCGTTAGTAGTGGAGGCTTCCGGCTCTGTAATAGAGTTTTCAAAGTCTATCACACTGGGCTTAAATCCATCTATTTTGAGCATTTCTAACTCCTGTTTATTCTACACACATAGTTTATGAGTTTATATTAAGTGGTATTACAAAGTAAAAAATTACCGAAAATTAGGGTACTACTTGCCATTTTCTTGCGAAAGTAGTTTGCTGGAGGAGGTTGTTACTACTGAAAGATTATGAAAGTTCTTTCAGTAGTAGAGTTTAGCTATTGAATGTTGAAAAGCTGCAGATCGGCAAGTAACCATCCATTCTGACTACGTCTTAGCACCATCAGACCATTTCCTTGCTGTTCGCGCTTGTCTATGCCAACAACATTTATTAGTACATCAACGGAAACTCTGTCAGCAGTAAGATTTTCAACTCGCAGAATTTGGGTAGACCAGTTGTCAGGTTTGTTTGCAACTATGCCACGAACAAACTTGTTCAGATTAGGTCGTATTACTACTTGCTCAAGTGCTGGATAAGTTCCTTCTTTGATAGCTCTATCAAGTTGACCAATAAAGTTTTTGACCGAGTCATCACCTGTAGAGAGCTTTGATGTTGCTCGTTCTGCTTCTATCAGTTTCTGTCTCGCAATAATTACGTCTTTGCTAGCTGAAACTGCTCGACGAAAATAATCAACAGAATCGCTTTGACCAGTCGAAAGAGATGCTTCTCCAAGTGTGAAGTTGAGCCAAGTAATAGAGTAGAGCGGTAAGGGGCCAAGCTTTTTGATCTCTTCTATCTCTTTTTTAGCCTCAGGAAGACGATTGTTTCCAGCTAAAGTTCTAACGTAAAGTGTTCTCAAGACTGCATTTGCTGGTTCTTTTGCAAGAGCTTCTTTCAATTTTGTTTCAGCCTCTGAGAACTCCTTTTTGTTGAAGTGAACGTTTGCATCTCTAAAGAGAGTAAAAGTAGATGAAAGTTGTGGACGTGTATCATTGTCGTAGTTAGTTTGTGGGTAAAATTTGTCAGGATCTACTTCGACAGAGTTTATTTTATTAGAGGTCTTGAAAAGAACTTCTGCACGACCTTGTGAAGGTAACAGAACGAGTTCATTCAGCTTTTCACCCTTTTCTGTCACTGCAAGTACAGGAACTAAAGTATCTCCTGTTCCCAAATTTCTGAGTGCACATTTCCATCCACTTTCTGTCTGTGCAGGAACACCAATAATGAAATCTGGTTCAGAGATCTTGTCAAACCATTGGTCAAAGAAAGAGTCAAGAGTTTTGTCGGCAGTTATAAAAAGCTTCTTTAGATCTTCATATCTGATCTGCTTATTTGGGTTGTTAAAGAGCTGTTTGATAGTTGCAAGTAGTTTATCTCGACCCAGACGAATTTCGATAATACGGAACATCAAAGGCCCTTTATTGAACATACTTGTTGTGTATTGATTGTCTAGAGTAGATATGAAGACTAAAGGTTCATCATTTCTTGAAGCAGCAAGAGGAGCATAAGCTCTGGCGCGACGAGCAAAAAACTCTCTTCCTGCCATCTCGCCATAAACCTTTTCAAAATAGATACCAGCAAAATAGGCTGGAAGTGCATCTTGCAAGACGTTCCATCCACGACCACGTGGCAGAAGCTCGCCGCCTATCTTTGTGCGCAGTAGTGAGCGAGCCAAAAATTCTATAGTCTCCAGATCTAAAGCATCGCGTCGAAAGAAGTCTTCGCTAAGTAGTAAGGTGGTTCCACTTGCATATGAGCCTACACGAGAAGATGCTATAACTCTGATCTTTTCTGGTGGTGAAATTGCTAGAAACTGTTTGTAAAAATCTAGTATCTTATTTGCTTCTGCTGCTAAAGCTTCGGCTTGACCTTTTGCTGTAGCTGGAATGCCTTTGGGTATGACAAATTCAAAAGTTGTTGAGCCTTTGACTTCAAAAGGCTCTTCAAAATTTCCTGCTATCAACAGTGGTTGGCAGAGCTGTGTCTGGTCGAAACTTTCAGAAGAACGACGGTTACCATCTGAAAACACTTTCTCATTTTCTGAAGAGTTAACAGTCAATGAAAATGGTGCATAGTCAGGCCCATAAGGTAGATAAGGAGTATGAACAATTGGAACCCAAAAACTGTCAGGAAGAAGCACTGTGTCTCCTGGAGCGATTGAGGTTATAGCTGTACTCTCTTTTACTTCCAAAGAGTAGTTAATAGTTATCGAAGCAGAACCGGATGGAGGAACAGCTTTTGGAAAGTCTATGCTTATGGTTGAAAGTTCTGGTAGTCGTTCATCATCTTTCTGTTTGATAGTTGCTTCAGTTGAATCAACCTGTATAGACTGCACTTTTGCACGTTTGTTTACTCTTAAAGTAACAAACTGGCCACTACGTCCTTGTGTAGTTACATTTTTGAGTGCAAGTTTTGCTTGAATCTGTGCTGTGTTGGCCGAAGGTTTGAGTTGAACAGCAACATCATAACGCTGTATATCAAAATCTTGAGCCAAAACAGTTAAGTAGCTAGTAGAAAGTATAATAAAAAGCAAAAAAAGCCTGAAGACCATAAAAGTTTTTCCCATTAGTAAATTTCTTCTTTTACGAGGTCGTCTATCTTTTTCAGTGTAGTAAGTAGAGGTTTCAATCTTTTCAATGGAAGTGCATTAGGACCGTCACTCAATGCAACAGAAGGGTTGTCGTGCACTTCCATAAAAACCCCGTCAACGCCACACGCCACACCAGCTCTTGCAAGGTTTTCTATAAACTGAGAATCACCTCCAGTAACGGTTCCCAAACCGCCTGGACGCTGTAGAGAATGGGTAACATCAAAGACAACTGGATGGCCAAATTCTCTCATTATAGGAAAAGATCGCATATCTACTACAAGATTGTTATAACCAAAACTTGCTCCTCTTTCTGTCAAAATTATATTTTGACAGCCTACAGACTCAAGTTTTTTTACAACATTTTGCATATCCCATGGAGCCAAAAACTGCCCTTTTTTGACATTAACTACAGATCCGGTTCTTCCTGCAGCGACAACCAGATCTGTTTGACGGCAGAGGAAAGCGGGGATTTGGAGTATATCGACAAACTCTGCAGCCATTTCGGCTTGCTCTATATCGTGTATGTCTGTCAAAACTGGAAGGTCAAACTCTCTTCTGATCTGGTCGAGTATACGAAGCCCTTCCTCTACGCCAATACCACGAAATGAGTTGATAGAAGTTCTATTGGCTTTATCAAAAGATGCCTTAAAGATATAAGCAATATCGACTTGTTGGGCTATCTGCTTTATCTCTCTAGCCATCATTGTTGCATGCTGTTCACTTTCAATAACACAAGGACCTGCAATAAGAAAAAGGTTTTTCCCTTTGATTATTTTTTCAACTCTTTCTTGTCTTGATAGAAGCATCAATTTTTACCTGGAAACTCGATTTTGAAAGGTTGGATGATAGCACAAGCAGTGTGCAAATTGACAAAAGTTAAGTTATTGTGTTAGAAAGTAGTTCTGGTTTTTTGTCACCTTTTAATTTTTAATCCAACCAAGACTTTTCACAGAAATACGATGGCAGACGAAGAGAAGAATCCGCAAGAGAAAGCTCCGGCAGAAAAAGCTACAGAAACGAAGCCTGCAGCAGAGAAACCAAAGGCAGAACAGAAGGTTGTAGCCCCAAGAAAGGCTGCTGTTTCGGCTGCAATCAGCGAAATATCAGGAGACTCACTGATCGACTCTGTGAAGGAGCGTTTCGGCAGCGCAGTAGTTGAAGCTATAGAACTTTGCCAGCAGCAGATTGTACGTGTGACCAAAGATCGTGTCTACGAGCTACTTGGTTATTTGCGGCACAGTTCTACCCCAAAGTTTAATATGCTGACAGATCTTACATCTGTGCACCTTGCTGAGAAGAGGTCTTTTGAGATCATATATCAGCTTTATGCACTAAAACAGTCTCGTAGACTGCGTATCAAAACAGAGGTTTCTGAAGACGAATCTATACATTCGGTTGTGAGCCTCTGGTCTACAGCCGACTGGCTTGAGCGCGAAGTCTACGACCTTTTTGGAGTTAGGTTTATAGATCATCCTGACTTACGTCGTATTCTACTTCCTGCAGGTTGGGTTGGACATCCACTTCGCAAAGAATATCCTCTCGAATATCAAGATAATGACTGGGTAAAAGAAAATCTTAAGATTAGAGAATTGGCTGAAGATGCAGATTACACAGGTAAGTTTGAATGAGTGAACTAGCAAAATATAACGAAGTAGCAGAAGAGTTCGCAACTGAAGAGCTTGTGCTCAACATGGGGCCACAGCATCCATCAACCCATGGTGTATTGAGAGTAGTTCTCAAGCTAGATGGTGAGATAGTCACCGATCTAGATTGTGACATAGGCTACCTTCACAGAGGCGTTGAGAAGATATGTGAACATCGCACTTATGCAATGATTGCTCCTTACTTTGACCGCACCGACTATGTAGCTGCCGTGTCTAACGGTCTCTGTTATGTTGAAACAGTAGAGAAGGCAATGGGTATTGAAGTTCCGCCACGTGCTCAGTATCTGCGAGTAGCACTTACAGAACTGAGCCGTATTTCGAGCCACCTGCTTTGGCTTGGAACCCACGCAATGGATGTTGGTGCGATGACTATATTCTTGTGGGCTTTTAGAGAGCGCGAAGAGATACTGAAGATATTTGAAAACTTCTTTGGTGCTCGTCTTACCTGCCATGCTTTTAGAATAGGAGGGATGTCCTATGATGCTTATGAAGGTTTTGAGCAGGAAGTAAAGCAGTTCTGTGATCGCTTTCCTACAAGGCTTGCTGAAATGGAACAGATGCTAAACTCTAATCGCATATGGCTGAGCCGGACAGTTGGAGTTGGAATAATATCTGCTGAAGATGCTATAGACCTTGGTTTAACAGGTGCTTGTCTACGTGGTTCAGGAATAGAGTGGGATATTCGTAAGGCACATCCTTATGAATGCTACTCTGAGCTTGAGTTTGACATTCCTTATGGTGAAAATGGTGATACCTATGACCGCTATCTAGTGCGCATGGAAGAGATGAGACAGGCACGCAGGATAGTTATTCAGACAATTGACAAACTACCCACAGGAGCAGTAACAGCAGCACGTGTTCCAAAAGTGCTCAAACCGCCAGCCGGTGACTACTATCATTCAAATGAATCACCAAAAGGCGAACTGGGTATCTATCTTGTATCGGATGGGTCTACACAGCCTGTAAGACTTCGAATTAGACCTCCGTGTTTTGTCAATCTGCAGGCACTCAAAAAGATGTGTGTAGGTCGTCTCTATGCAGACGTTGTGGCAGTGATTGGGACTTTGGATATAGTACTTGGTGAGGTTGATAGATGAACATTCTACTGTTATTAATTCCACCAGAATGGTTTAGTAGATTGATTCCAACGATTAACCCAACGCTTGTTAACTATCTTATCTGGCCATTGGTGCAGATAGCTGTAGTTTTTGGTCTTATAATGCTGTTGGTTGCTTACTTGACATTAGCCGAGCGCAAGATCAGTGCATGGATTCAAGTTAGAATAGGTCCCAATCGTGTAGGGCCTTTGGGACTGTTGCAGCCTTTTGCAGACGGTATAAAGCTACTTATTAAAGAAGACTTGATCCCTTTGGAAGCAGACAAATGGGTTTTTACCATGGCACCAATTATCACTCTGGTTGCTGCCTTGGTGATGCTTGCAGTCATTCCTTGGGGGGCTGCATGGGCAACTATTGCCGATGTAGATATAGGACTGCTTTTTGTACTTGCTGTATCTTCGCTAGGAATACTTGGAATTATTCTTGGTGGTTGGGCTTCCAACAGCAAGTACTCTCTACTTGGTGCACTACGATCTTCTGCACAGATGGTTAGTTATGAAGTAGCTATGGGTCTTGCATTGATAGGTACACTTATGTTTACCAAAACTCTCTCTTTGCAAGGGATAGTTGTTGCTCAGCAACAGTCTGGTATCTGGACAGTTCTTGTACAACCACTAGGCTTTCTTGTCTATTTCATTAGTGCAATAGCAGAGACCAACCGAGCCCCTTTCGATCTGCCAGAGGCAGAGTCGGAGTTAGTAGCAGGTTTTCACACCGAGTATAGTGGTTTTCGCTTCTCTATCTTCTTCATTGCTGAATATACAAATATGGTTGTAGTTTCAGCCATAGCTGTGACGCTCTTTCTTGGTGGCTGGAGCTTTCCAGGACTTGAGCATTTGAAAGGATACTCAGAGACTCTGTTTGTTTTTGCTTCAGTATTTG